>JALYVY010000001.1:38719-70302 GCA_030852985.1 Gemmatimonadota bacterium
CAGGATGCTCGACATCGAGCTCATTACCGTCGGAAGCGGCGACAACGTCGCCGAGCAACTCATCCAGAGCGATCTCGCCGAGCGGGGGATCTCCGTGCGCGTGCGACAGACCGAGCTTGGTGCGTTCCTCACCGCGGCCCGTGCCTCCACCAAGACATTCGACATGCTCATCGCGGGCATTCCCACGGATCTCTCCTTCTCGAACGTCTCCGCGATGTTCGCATCCAATCAACGCGGCGGCACCCTCGACTACACCGGATACCACGATGCGGGTCTCGATGCGCTCATTCGCACCGCGAGCGCCGCTGTTGAGGGACCTGCGCGGCTCGTGGCGTGGGGAAGGGTGCAGTCGGCGCTCGATACGCTGGTGCCCGCCACGTGGGTCTATCATTCGCGCGGGCTCCAGGGGCTCTCGCGCCGGTTGAGTGGCGTGCACATGGACGTGCGTGGTGAGTTGGTGTCGCTCCACGAATGGCGCATTGCAACCGGTGCGCCCGCGCGATGACCCTCCTGGTCACGGACGCATTTCTGCGCGAGCGGCGCGCTGTGGCACGCGGTGCGCTGGCACCACTCGCGCAGGGGCTCCGTCACGAGCTCTCTCCGCTGATCGACGCGCCGGTCGAAGTGCCGCGCGAGAAAGCGCTCCTGAGCCGCGTGGGAGGTCGGTGCGCGGTTGACGGCGCCCTGTTGACGTTCGATCCATTCGACCCGCGACACCGCTGTCCCCTCTGCGGCCGCGAATACCAGGGAGAGTTGCAGGATCGGTTTCGTCTCTACTGGTACCAGCTCTGGCTCGCGGAGCGTGCGCTGCACGGAGCGTTGCTTGGCGCGCTCACGGACGATGCGGCAGCCTCCACGCTGGCGACGAACCTGCTGGAGCAGTACGCCGATCAATATCTGCGCTACCCCAACGCCGACAACGTGCTCGGTCCGTCGCGGCCGTTCTTCAGCACATACCTGGAGTCGATCTGGCTGCTGCAACTCACGATCGCGCTGTCGATCCTCGAATCGATCCCAAGCATGGACAGCGCAAATCTCGGCGCCCGTGTGCGCGAGCGACTCATTCTCCCGAGCGCCACGCTCATTGCGTCGTATGACGAGGGGATGTCCAACCGCCAGGTCTGGAACAACGCCGCGTTGATGGCCGCGTCACGGATGCTGGGTGATCGAGCGATGTTCGAGCGCGCCGTTCATGGTCCGAGCGGACTGCACGCGCACCTTCGTACTGCACTCCTTCCGGACGGCAGCTGGTACGAGGGGGAGAACTATCATCTCTTCGCCCACCGTGGGCTCTGGTACGGTGAGCGGCTCGCGAGCATGCAGGGCGCCCTGCTTCCCGAGGACCTCGAGCGACGCTACCGCGAGGCGTTCGCCGCACCGTTCCGCACGATTCTTCCCGACTTGACGTACCCGTCGCGACGCGACTCGCAGTACGCCGTGAGCATCCGTCAGCCACGCTTCGCGGAGTCGTGCGAGCTCGGGCTCGCGTATGGCGATGACGAACGTCTGACTGGAACGCTCGCTCGCCTCTATGACCCTTCGATTCCGCGCGGTGAGACAGGCCGCCGCGCCTCCTCGGCCGACGTCGAGCGCAACCTGCCGGCGACTGGACTCGAGCGCGCGGATCTGTCCTGGCGCACGCTGCTGTGCGCACGCGCGGAGCTCCCTCCGCTTGTGCCGATGCCGCTCGAGTCTGATCTGCTGCCATCTCAGGGCGTCGGCATTATTCGTCGCAAGGCGGGCGACGTCTACGTCTCGCTCGACTATGGACACTCCGGCGGCGGGCACGGACATCCGGACCGCTTGAACCTCACACTCATGGACGGTGAGCACCGGTGGTTCGATGATCCGGGTACGGGATCATATGTCGATCCGACCCTGCACTGGTATCGCAGCACGCTGGCTCACAATGCGCCCATCATCGACGGGCGCTCGCAGAAGCGCGTCGATGGCGCGCTGAACTCGTTCGACGACCAGGGCGACGCCGGCTGGATGTCCGCGCACGTTGCGTTTCCAGACGGTCTTGTTGTGAGGCGCAGCATCGTGGTGCTCGACGAGTACCTCGTGGACCGGCTCGAGTGGCGATCGCACACGCAGCAGCACGAGATCATGCTGCCCATGCACGGCGTCGTCCCCGCCGGACGGCAGGACGCAGTCGCTGAGCTCGTGCTAGGGGAAGACGGCGCCGAAGATGGATTCGCATTTCTCGAGGAGGTTCGCGCTGCGGATACCGGCTCGAGCACGTCCGCGCGACTGCGGGCGAAGCACGCCAAAACCGCTCAGCTCGACGGATGGACCTTCACGGACGGTGAGGCAGATCTCTTCAGCGCCACGGCACCAGCACCGCCGAACGAGACGGGCCGCCGACCGCTCTCGCTAATTCGGCAGACGTCTCCCTCTGGTGCGTTCATCTCCGTCTGGAGTTGGCGCGGCTCTGTCGCCGCGGTGGAGCGCAGCGGCAACAGCCTGGTCGTCACTCGAACCGATGGCTCACGGCACCA
Source organism: Gemmatimonadota bacterium (assembly GCA_030852985.1). GTDB lineage: Bacteria > Gemmatimonadota > Gemmatimonadetes > Gemmatimonadales > Gemmatimonadaceae > AG11. The sequence goes on from JALYVY010000001.1 coordinate 41,221, forward strand.
CCATGCCGGCGACGCGAAGTCGTGGTCGATCGAAGGCGTGCGACCGGCGTCGATCGAATTCCGTCGCGATTATCCAGATCCCGCCCCCATTCCGGTGCTGGGCCTTGTTCGAGATCGCACAGCGGCTCATTCGCTCCCCGCGACCTTCGAGCTCGGCGCGCAGTCCTATCGGCGCTCCGAGCCGACGTGGGAGGAAGCAGGCTCTCCGCGCGCGTCCGTTGCAATCGCGTCGACCGACAGGCATACGGTGACGATCGAGATCGACGTTCACTCCGCGCACCGAAACTTCATTCCTCTCGACGCCGTGAATCCGTTCGACAACGAGCCGGCCTCCATCAACGGCGACAGCGTGCAACTGTACGCTTGGTCGGGAGGGCGCGGCTCGGCACTCCTGCTGGTTCCAGGCTCGGATGGTGTCGACATGCGAGTGATCGACACGTGGCTCGAGCAAATGCCTGTTGAAGCCGAGTGGAAGCTGACCGAAAGCGGCTATCGCCTGGTCGCCGTTCTCGACCTGGACCCGCACGCCTCGGAGCTAAGGCTCGACGTGATCATCAACGAGACCGGACCAGGCCGAGCTCGCCGGCGCGGACAGCTTGTGCTCTCGGGCGGCGCCGGTGAATTCGTCTATCTTCGTGGGGACCGCCACGACCCATCGCGCCTCCTGCGTTTTCTGTTGCCTCAATGATCGACTCGCGTCTCAGCCAGCTCTCCGTCATCCTCTTCGAGCCGCAGAACCCCGTGAACATCGGCGGCACCGTCCGCGCGATGAAGAACATGGGACTCTCGTCGCTGCGGCTTGTCCGTCCGTGCCTGTATGACCCCGAGCGCCTCGAGGGCATCGCCCACGACACGTGGGACATCATCAACGGCATCCAGCGCTTCGACGACTTCGACGAGGCCGTGGCCGACTGCGTGCGACTCGTGGGGTACACGGCGCGCCGCCGCGCGGCCAAGTGGCGCATCCTCGACCCGAAGGAAGCGGCCGAAGACGCACTCGGCTACGTCGACGCGGGTCGTGTGGGGATTGTATTTGGAAGGGAAGACCACGGCCTGCCGAATGACGTGCTCGACCGCCTCCATGCGGTCGTCACCATTCCGACGACGGAGCATGCGTCGCTGAATCTCGCACAGGCCGTTCTCATCGCGCTGTACGAGCTCCATCTCGCTGCGGGCGACGCCACGCGCGTGCTGCCGGGTCCGCGCAAGGATGCTCCCATCCCCACGACCGATCTCTTCGAGCGGTATTTCGTGGAGCTGCACAACGCGCTTGACTCCATCCAGTTCTTCAAGACACGCTACCCTGAGCACATCATGCGCTCTCTGCGTGCCATCACTTTCCGCGCCGCGCCCGACGAGCGCGAGCTCGCGCTCTTGCGCGCGATGTCGCTCGAGATCGTGCGCTTCCTCGAGCGCAGCGGCGCCATCGAACGCAAGTTGCCGGACGACGTTTCGCCACGGCCACCGCGCCACATCACGGGCCGCGATACCAGTGGCCGCGACAGCGGCCATTGACGCATCCATTCGACCACATCCTTTTTCGTCATGCCACTCAAGCGCTTCTTCGGCCGCAGCCGCGACGACACGCCTCCCCCCGAACCCGAGGCGGACCTCGACGTCGCCGAGGAGACCGACGCGGACCAGATGTACGAGGGCGAGGAGGAAGTCCTCCCTGAAGAGGCGACCGAGCGGAGTTGGCTCGACCGCGCCAATGCCGTGCTTCCAACGGGTGCGTCCACTGGCAGCAAGCGTGTCGACGTGCTCTACGGCGCCCCGGTCGATGACCTTCCTTCGCACTACTCGGCGGCGAGCGGAGCACTGATCACCGACGCGAATGGCTACCAATACCTCGACTGCACGATGGCTCTTGGCTCCGTCGCACTCGGCTACGCGGAGCCACGCGTGACCGCCGCCGTTATCGAAGCGGTGACCTACGGCAACGTCTCTGCCCTCTCGGATCGACGAGAGGTGGAGCTCGCCGAGCGGCTCTGCACGATGATCCCGTGCGCGGAACGCGTGCAGTTCATGAAGAGCGGTGCCGAGGCAACGTCCGCGGCTGTGCGACTGGCGCGCACCTACACTGGGCGGGAGCACGTCATCGCCTGCGGCTACTTCGGATGGCACGACTGGTGTTCCGATGCCGCGGGAGTACCCGCGTCAGTGCGCAAGACGGTGTCGTGGGTCCCGTTCGATGAAGTCCGCGCGCTGGAGCTCGCGGTGAGTGCGGCCGGATCAACGCTCGCGGCGATCGTGATCGAGCCGGTCGTCGAGGAGCTTCCGTCGCTCGAGTGGCTCGCCAGGGCACGAGCGTTGTGCGACGCCAGCGGCGCCGTGCTCATCTTCGACGAAATGAAGACGGGATTCCGCGTTGCGCCAGGCGGTTATCAGGAGGTGTGTGGCGTTACACCCGATCTCGCCACGTTCGGCAAGGCGCTCGCGAATGGCTTTCCCCTGGCGGCCTGCGTAGGTCGCGAGGCCGTCATGAATGCAGCGCGCGATACATGGATTTCGTCCACGCTGGCGAGCGAATCATCTGCGCTGGCTGCGGCGCTCGCCGTCCTGGACTGGCACGATGAGGCGGACATCTGCGCTACGCTCGCGGCGACTGGACGCGAAATGCGTGCGTCCGTCGACCGGGCCATCGCAGCGAGTGGCATCGATGGTGTCACGACCATCGGCATCGACACGATGTGGTTGATGCGATGGATGGATCCGGCACGCGAGAATGAGTTCATCGCGCACGCGATGCGGTCCGGTGTGCTGTTCAAGCGGGGCGCGTACAACTTTGCCGCCATAGCGCATGACGAAGCCGCACTGCGCGACATCGAGAGTGCGGCAAGCGCAGGCTTCGTCGCGCTGGTGGAGAGCGAGCGCGCGTGAGCGCTGACGTCCCGCTTGGTGGCACTGCGCCACTGATTGACGCGCACGCCCACTTCTATCACGCCGGGGCAGGACGGGCTGATTGGGAACGCGTCAATACGGCGCGTTTTCGCGCGGGCGATCGTATCGGCGTCTCCTACCACGTCGCTAGTGTGCTGGGGTCGTATGGCCATACCTCTCCCACGTACTTCCCCTCGCCTGCCGACGTCACCGCCGGCAACGACGCGATGGCCGCCATCGCACGCGACGAGCCTGAGCGCGTGCGATGGTATGTGACCGTAAACCCGAATCACACCAACCATGCGCTGGCGGAAATAGAGCGCGGAACAGCGAAAGGCGCCATCGGTGTAAAACTCCTCGCCAGCCGCCGCGCGGATGATCCGTTGCTCGATCCGGTCTGCGAGCTTGCGGGGGAGATGCATCTGCCCGTGCTGCATCACATCTGGCAGCATCGCACGCGCGAGTGGCCGAATCAGGAGATTTCCGACGGACTCGATCTCACCCGTCTCGCACAGAGGCATCCGCGCACCGCGTTCATCCTCGCGCACCTCGGCGGCGGCGGCGACTGGGCGCACACACTGCCGGCCGTGCGCGGCACGCCGAACATCTACCCCGACCTGTCGGGCAGCGGCGTCGATCGCGGCATGCTCGACGCAGCGTTCGATGTAATCGGTGCGCAGCGGCTCCTGTGGGCGTGCGATCTCACGATGGAGACTGGACTCGCCAAGCTGCGCGCCATGCGCGTCATCGGTCTCTCGGACGATGAAGAAGCCGACGTCCGTTGGCGTAACGCCGCGCGACTGTTCCCACCCGGCTCTTTTCCGCGGTGCGTCGCGTGATCGACGTCGCCGCGTTCATCGGTCCGTATCCGTTTCGGCTCCTGCCGCATCCAGATCCCGAAGTGCTCGTCCGCGTGCTCGAGCGCGAGGAACTTGCCGGCGCGTGGGTTGGCTATCTGCCCTCGGTTTGGCAACGCGATCCCTCGCCCGGCAACGAGGCCCTTTTTGCTGCCCTCGCACCGCATGCGACCCTGCGGGCGGCGCCTGTGGTGCGCCCAGACTGGCCTGGCTGGCGTGAAAGCGTGCGCGCGCTGGTCGATCGCGGCGCCGCAGCGGTTCGCGCGTACCCGATGCACTGGGGGATGGCGCCGCAGAGTCCCGCCATGCGTGACCTGGCGGTCGCGTGCGCTGAGGCAGAGATCCCGCTGGTGCTCACCGTGCGGTTCGAGGACCTGCGTCAGCGATCGACCCTCGATACCACATCAGACATCACCGGCGCGCACATTCGCGCACTCGCTCGCATCGATGCGCCACTGCGACTCGTGGTGACCGGTGCCGGCCGCGACCTGCTGGAGGAAACGCACTGGGGCCTCACCCCCGCGGAGCAGCAGCGCATTCACTGGGACTTCGCCTGGATATGGGGTCCTCCCGATGATCACCTGGGGCACCTGTTCCGCACCGTTGGCGCTGAGCGATTCGTGTACGGCACGCACTGGCCATTGCGTCTGACGCAAAATTCCCGCGCGAACCTTGACCTCCTTCCGTCCGATCTGCGCGAGCCGGGCATCACGGATGCATCGTCGCTCACGCGGTCGGTAGGGAAAACGCTGACTTGACCTTTATTCTGTGGTCGGGGACTTTCCCCCGGTTGCGGTACCGCTGGTTGTACGTTCAAATTGCTGGCCGAGATGCTTGTGAATTCGTTCACAAGCACTCGCTCCCGTTTTCCCCGACCCCATCGCGATGACGCAGCGAAGGAAGTGGACCGCGATACCCGGACTGCTCGTCCTGGCTATCGGCGCCGTCATGTTGTCTGCCTATAGTGGCGCCTCATCTTCGCAGGGCAATGGTCCCGACCAGCCCATCAAGTTTCCACATCCTCGGCACGCGGGACCCGTTGCGAAGGGCGGTCTCGGACTGAACTGCCTCTACTGCCACAACAACGCGAACAAGTCCGCCGACGTCGGCATGCCTGCCGTTAATACGTGCATGGGTTGCCACGCTTCTGTGGTCGGTACCACCGACTACCAGAAGGCGGAGATCAAGAAGATCGTCCAGTACGCCGACTACGCCAATGGCGGGAAGAACGCCAAGCCCATCCCGTGGGTCCGCATTCACAAGGTGCCCGAGTACGTGCACTTCCCCCACGTCCGGCACGTGAACGCTGGCGTCACATGCCAGACCTGTCACGGACAGGTGCAGGGCATGGAGAAGGTCTATCAGTACTCGTCGCTCAACATGGGCTGGTGCGTCAACTGCCACGTGAACGGCTACGATCCCAAGGAAGGTCAGAAGGCCGCGGGGTACGACTCTGTTCCTCCAGCCAACTATGCGGGTGGCGTTCCGTACGGCACCGCGGGCTCCTTCGCCGGCATCATGACCACGGGCGCCAGGTCTGCCACTTCGGCGACGGGATCTGCGGCCGCGCCGCCAAACGAGCTGGGCGCCGTTCATCCCGCGTCGACGCCGTCCACCGAGCGCCGACGCGCCCGGTACGACTGCTCCGCTTGCCACTACTAGAACGCCTGAGGACGAGCCGCACATGAGCAACGACACGGAGTCGAAGGGCGTCAAGCGCCGCGACTTCCTCAAGGTACTGGGCGCCGCGGGAGCAACCGTCACCACCGTCGGCTGTTCGTCCGACGGCGTGGCGAAGTTGATTCCCTACATCGCCCACCCCGACCTCACGGTTTCCGGCGTCTCGACGTTTTACGCCTCGACCTGTCGCGAGTGTGCGGCGGGATGCGGCATCATCGCCGAAACGCGCGACGGACGCACCATCAAGCTCGAGGGCAACCCCGAGCATCCGCTGAATCGCGGCGCGCTCTGTGCACGCGGACAGTCCGCCCTGCAGGGACTCTACAACCCTGATCGCATCCGCGGCCCGATGGTGAAGGAGGGCGGCGCCTGGAAGACGACCTCGTGGGACAATGCCCTCGCGCTGCTAAGCCAGAAGCTCGGCGAAGTCCGCAGCCGTGGTGGCGCCGGCAACGCCGTCTTCCTCAACCAGCACGAAACGGGCAGCTTCCCCGGCTTCCTCGACGCATGGCTCGCGGGCTTCGGCATGCGCCCGCACCTGAGCGTCGACTTCGAGGCCGATAGCGCGGCCCTCGAGGCGAACCGTCGCACATACGGCGTGTCGTGGCCGAAGCTGTCCTTCGGCGACGCGAAGCTCATTATCTCGTTCGGCGCGGACTTTCTCGACAACTGGGGCATGTCGGTCCCCCAGCAGCTCGACTTCGCCGATGCGCGTGCGAAGATCGCCGACGCCCCGCGCTTCGTGTACATCGGCGCACGTCGTTCGCTCACCGGCCTGAACGCCGATCAGTGGATTGCGTGCAAGCCCGGTTCGGAGCTCGCGATCGCGAATGCGCTCGCGGGCAAGGGCTCCATCGCCGATGCGGCTACGCAAAGTGGTGTTGCTGAAGCAACGCTGACCCGTTTGCAGCAGGAGCTGGCGACGGCGAAGCCGGTGCTTGCCCTCGCCGGCTCGTCGAGCACGAATGCATTGGACGTCGCCCTGGCAGTCGCGGCCATCAACCAGGCCAACGGCGCCGTCGGCGCGACAATCCGGCCCGCGGAGTCGCTCAGCGCGTTCGATGGTGTTGCTCGGTATGGCGACGTCGTCGCTGTCACGGAGCAGATGCGTGCGGGGCAGGTACCGATCGCCTTCGTGCGCGGCGTCAATCCCGCGTACAATCTTCCAGCGACCGCCAAGTTCGCCGAGGCGTTCGCGAAGGTGCCGTTCAAGGTCAGCTTCTCGATGTATCCGGATGAGACCACGGAGCTCTGTGATCTCATCCTGCCTGACCTGCATTCCTTGGAGTCATGGGGCGATGCCGATGCCGGGAAGGGGATGATCTCGTTGCAGCAGCCCGCCATGGATCCGGTTTTCTCGGGCACGCGCGCCACGGCCGACGTCCTCATGCAGGCCGCGCAGAAGGATCCGGCCAACGCCGCGAAGTATCCGCAGAAGGAATACCGCTCGTGGCTGATCGGCCGATTCCCCGGCGGCATGAGCGCCTTCACCGCCGCGCTGCAGAAGGGCGTTGCGAACGGCGCGGCTGCCTCACGTACGGCACCCGCCCTCGCCGCGGCAACGCAGGCGCCCACCGCGATCGAGCAGACGCAGGGCGACCTCTTCCTGGTCACGTACCAGTCGCCCGTACTCGGCGATGGACGCGGCGCCAACAAGCCGTGGCTCCAGGAACTTCCCGATCCCGTCACGAAGGTGCTCTGGAGCTCGTGGGTCGAGATCCACCCCGAGACCGCCAACACGCGCGGCATCGAGCGCGGCGACATTGTCGAGGTGAAGACCGCCAGCGGCGTCGTCCGCGCACCGGCCTATCTCTACCTCGGCATTCGTCCTGACACCATCGCCGTCGCCATCGGGCAGGGGCATACGTCGGTTGCGAAGCTCGAGGACCACAACGGCAAGAACGACAACAAGGTCCCCATGCAGTGGGGATATGGCCGCTACGCGAGGAACCTTGGCGTGCGCGCACATGACCTGCTCACCGCGGGCTCCAATGCCGCGGGGGGCTTCGCGCTCACGAGCACAAAGGCGACGCTCACGAAGACGAGCGATCGGGAAATCCTCGTTTCTACCGAGGGCTCTGCGCGGCAGCATGGCCGCGGGATCGCGCAGGCCATCCCCATTGCCACCCTTCTCGCCGGCGGCAACGGCAACGAGGGCGTGCGCGCGGACGAGAAGCCGGCGAACGAGGTGAAGGTCGAAGGGAAGGAGGGCACGCAGGCGCCGAAACACGAGGAACACATTCCGGGCGAGGCGAGCCACGCGTTCCTGCCGGGGTTGCGCTCTCCGGAGGCCGCCGATGCACAAGGTCAGCTCGGCACCACCTCCACGGATCACGGCAAGGACAAGGGCATGTACGCGCCCGGTCATTGGTCGGGCATGGCGAACCGTCGCTGGGCCATGACCGTCGACCTCGCGCGCTGCACCGGATGCTCGGCCTGCGTCACCGCCTGTTACGCCGAGAACAACATTCCGACGGTGGGCGCGCCGTGGCAGAATGCGACGATCTACGCGGTCGCCAAGGCCGGCTTCAACATCACGCGCGGTCGCGAGATGAACTGGATGCGCATCGAGCGGTATTTCGAGGGCGCGGACGATGGGCAGTTCACCGAGGACTTCGAGGCGCGCTTCGCACCGATGCTCTGCCAGCACTGCGGTAATGCGCCGTGTGAGCCCGTCTGTCCGGTGTACGCCACCTACCACTCGCCCGACGGACTCAACGTCCAGGTCTACAACCGCTGCGTCGGCACGCGCTATTGCAGCAACAACTGCCCGTACAAGGTTCGCTACTTCAACTGGTTCGGCTACGGCGAGCCGGATCGCAAGCAGTACGCGTTCCCCGAGCCGCTCGATCAGCAGCTGAACCCCGACGTCACCGTTCGCGGCAAGGGCGTCATGGAGAAGTGCACGTTCTGCGTGCAGCGCATTCGTGAGGCCGAAACGCGGGCGAAGTCCGAGGGCCGCGAGTTGGTGCCGGACGAGTTCACAGTGGCCTGCGCGCAGGCCTGTCCGTCACGCGCCATCACGTTTGGCGATGCGGCAGATCCCCGATGGACCGTGGCCACGCAGGTCGACGACAAGCGCGCCTACCACGTGTTCGAAGAGCTCAATACCTACACCGCCGTGGTCTATTTGAAGAAGGTAAACCATCCGGGACCGGCCTCGCCGGTCAAGGCGTAGGGGGCGACGATGGCCACCATGGCTCAGCCGCGCCCACAGGGCGACGGTACGGGACGTCCGAATGTGGCGACGGCGAACAATCGCCTGCCGGGCATCGCGGACTACCAGCAGGTCGACCGCGAGATCCTCAACACCCTGCAGCCCACGCTCGGCTGGTTCGCGATGCTCGGCATTGCGATCCTTTGCTTGCTGCTCGGTGCCGCCACCTGGACCTACCAGATCCACGAGGGACTCGGCGCCGCGGGCTATCAGCCGCCCGTGATGTGGGGCGTGTACATCGTGACCTTCGTGTTCTGGGTCGGTATCGGTCACGCTGGCACGCTCATCTCCGCCATCCTGTATCTCTTTCGCGCCGGTTTTAGAACGACGATCTACCGCGCCTCGGAGGCCATGACGGTGTTCGCCGTCATGACGGCAGGACTCTTCCCGATTCTCCACCTCGGGCGCCCGTGGAAGTTCTTCTGGCTCATCCCGTATCCGAACTGGCGGCTCATTTGGCCGAATCCGAAGAGTCCACTCGTCTGGGACGTCTTTGCCATCCTGACCTACCTGACCGTTTCCGCCACGTTCTTCTGGATCGGTCTCATCCCGGATCTCGCCGTACTGCGCGACCAGGAGACCAACCCGATCCGCAAGCGGACCTTCGCCATCCTCTCACTCGGCTGGCGCAATTCGGATAACGAGTGGCGGCATTTCACGCGCGCTTACCTGTTCCTGGCAGCCTTCGCGACACCGCTCGTGCTTTCCGTGCACTCGGTCGTTTCGTTCGACTTCGCCATGGCCCTCGTACCGGGCTGGCACACCACCGTCTTCCCGCCCTACTTCGTCGCCGGCGCCATCTTTTCGGGTATCGGCATGGTGTTCACGATCATCATCCCGCTGCGGAAGTTCTTCAAGCTCGAGCACTACGTCACCCTCAACGACCTCGACGCCGCGGCGAAGCTCTGCCTCTTCACGTCATCGGTGGTCGGCTTGGCTTACCTGACGGAGTTCCAGGTCGCATGGATGTCCGGCAACCCGGTCGAGCAGGAGTACTTCTGGAATCGCGTGTTCGGTCAGTGGACGTGGGCTGCGTGGATCATGCTGATCTGCAACATGGTGCTCCCGATCTCGCTGTTCTCGCAGAAACTCCGGCGGAACACGACGTGGCTCTTCATCCTGTCGATCTTCATCAACATCGGCATGTGGTTCGAGCGCTTCGTCATCGTCATCCCGGGATTGTCCCATGAATACGAGCCCTGGCAGTGGGGCGGCTATCACCCAACGTGGGTGGATTTCAGCATCCTGCTGGGGTCGTTCGGATGGTTCTTCATGTGGTTTCTGCTCTTCATCCGTCAAATGCCCGTAATGGCGATTTCGGAAATCAAGGAGATCCTGCCGCCGAAGATGCGCAACGCGCACATCGAGGCGCATCAGACCGCATACGGGACGATCGGCCATCCACTTCCAACTGACGGGGGGGTGCACTGATGCAAGGAGTCATCGCCGCCTTCGCCGAGTTGGACTCGACCGTTCACGCGATCGAGGATCTCCGGAAGCAGAATTTCCGCGACATCTCCGTTTACAGCCCGGTGCCTCGGCACGAGCTGGCAGACGCCATCGCGGCGCCAGAGAGCAAGGTTCGTCGCTACACGCTCGTCGGCGGATTGTGCGGGCTCACGTTCGGGTACTGGATCCCGATCTGGATCTCGGACTACTGGCCGATCGTGGTAGGTGGAAAGGCGGTCGCCAGCTGGATTCCCTACACGATCATCGGTTTCGAGCTGATGGTGCTCATTGGTTCGCTGTCGACGGTGTTCGCCATGTTCGCGCTGTCCCGCATTCCACGACTCACGATGACGGTTGGCTACGATCCGCGCTTCAGCCACGGCGACTTTGGCGTATGGGTCGCCGCGGGGCCGGATCGCGCGCCTGAAGCGAGCGAGCTGCTGCGCCGTCATGGTGCGTTGGAGGTGCGGAATGAGCGCTAAGGCCGCGGGGCCAGTCCGGGGAATGAACTTCCGTCGCCTCGCGGCGCTCGCAATGGCGACGACACTCGGCGCATGCTCCTGGTTCACGGACTTCAAGGAACAGCCGAAGTATGATCCATGGGAGTCGGTCAGCGATACGATTCCGATGCGGGGCAACCCTCAGTTCTCGGTTCCAGTGTATGGGACGCTCGCGCCGGGTTACGCGGTGTCGCGCCTGGCATTTCCCGGCACGATCGACTCGATGTCCACCATCCAGAATCCCGTCCCGGCCGACGCACGCTCGCTGCACAATGGACGCATGTACTACCAGATCAATTGTGCCGTTTGCCACGGCGACCTCGGCAAGGGCGACGGACCGGTCACGAAGCATGGCATGTACGTGCTTCCGCTCCTTGGTGCGTCGGCGGAAGGCAAGACGGATGGCTACATCTGGGGCATGATGCGGAATGGCCGCGGCGGTATGCCGTCCTACAACCGCATCGAGGAAATGGATCGCTGGGACGTCGTGAACTACGTGCGCGGTCTTCAGGGCAAGTATCAGGTTGCCACCGGACCGGTTGGACTTCCCGGCGAGACTGGCGACAAGGTTCCCGGCTATTCGCAGATGGGGCCTACGCGCCCGTCGCCGTATTACAAGCACGCCGGCTCGCAGGCTGATGCCACGCGAGGCTACGCGTTCCCCCGCGCCGACGGCGCGACGTCGGCTCCCGTCGCCCTGCCGGCTCGGGATTCGACGGCCGCGTCAAACACGCCCAAGACTGCGCCGACGACTCCCGCGCCGGTTCCGCCCACCACCACGACCCCGAAGACCGGAGGCCTGCGGTGAGCCTGCATCCCGTTCCTGTCCCCACGCGCGAAGAGGTCATCCGCGCGTATAGCAAGCCCACGCCAAAGGCGCTTTCGCTGACGCTGCTCGTTCTCACGGCCATCGGCACCCTGGCGTTCATCGTCGGCCTCATGTCCGATCCTGACCGGGCCTGGCGCGCGTATCATGTGAGTTGGTTGTTCTTCACATCGCTGTCGTCCGCCGGCGTCATGTTCGTGGCGGTTCAGCGCATTACCACCGCACGCTGGTCGCGGGCGATCATCCGCTTCGAGGAAGGATTCGTTGCGTTTCTTCCGGTGGCGTTCGTCCTGTTGCTCTTCACGATGTTCCTCGGGAAGAACCACATCTTCCCATGGACGCACGAGGTGCCGCCCGTCCCCGAGAAGGTCACGTACTTCAACCCGACCTTCCTCACCACACGCGTGATCCTGTCCTTCGCGATCATCACGCTGCTATCGCTCTGGTACATCTACACGTCCGTGCGACTCGACGTGGGACTCGTTCCCGAGGACGGCTCGAATTGGGCGGCGGGCTTGCGTGCGCGTATGCGCGACGGCTTCCGCGACGAACGGCGCGAGCTGCACAGCACACATTCAATTCAGGGCAAGCTGGCGGTCTTTCTAGCGCTGGCGTTTGGATACGGATGGAGCATTCTCGCTTTCGACCTGTCGATGGGCTTGTCGCTCCACTTCCAGAGCACGCTCTATGGCTGGTGGTTCTTCATGGGGGCGTGGCTGTGCGCCCTGACGCTCTTCACGCTCCTCGTGATGGCGTGGCGCCGCTTCCTCGGCGTCGAGGCAATGATCGGTGAGAACGTCTTTCACGACCTCGGAAAGCTCTGCTTCGCGTTCACCGCATTCTGGGGCTACCTCACGTTCGACCAGTTCCTCATCATCTGGTACGGCAATCTCGGCGAAGAGACGCATTGGCCTCGGCTGCGCCTGATCGCCCCTTGGGTGAACTTCTCGGTCTCGGCCGTCATGATGGTGTTCTTCGCGCCGTTCTTCGGACTGCTGTCGCGCGCGGCCAAGGTGTTTCGCCCGACCCTGGCGCTGTTCACCACCATCAGCCTCGCCGGCATGTTCCTCGTGCGGTATCTCGAGGTCTATCCGTCGCTCTATGGTGAAACCATGGCGAACCCATTCGGTATCTACGAGATCGCCATCATGCTCGGCTACGCGGGCATCTGGGGCGTTTGCTACCTGGCGTTCATGAACGCGTTCCCGCGTATGCGCGTGGCGATGCTGACCAGCCCCTATCGCGACGAAGTGCAGGTCCCGGTCGACGCGGGCACCATGGAGCCGCTACCGGCGCACGAGTAGCAGGATGATAGGATGATAGGATGATAGGATGATAGGATGATAGGATGATAGGATGATAGGATGATAGGATGATAGGATGATAGGACGGCACCGTGCGCTCTGGCTCGGTGCCGTTTTTCCTATCTTCCTATCTTCCTATCTTCCTATCTTCCTATCTTCCTATCCTCCCATCATCCCGGCGTCAGGCCGTCAGCCCAGCATGCCCCGCAGTGTGGCCAGCGGCACGGCGCCTGTCTGTCGCTTCACCTCTCGTCCGCCCACGAATACGATCGACGTCGGAATCCCGCGAATCTGGAAGCGGCCGGCGGACCGTTGTGCTGCGTCGGTATCGAGCTTCGCGATGAGGGCCTTGCCAGTGGTCTCCTTGGCGAGCGCCTCGATCGACGGCGCCATCATCTTGCACGGCCCACACCAGTCGGCATAGAAGTCCACCAGCACGGGCACGTCGCTCTCGGCGATCACGCGGTCGAACGTCGTGTCATCGAGCTTCACCGGACGGTCGAGCGCGAGCGCAGCACCACACGCTCCGCACTTTGGGCCGTTCGCGGCCATATCGGTGCGGATTCGGTTCCACTTGCCGCAGGCAGGGCAGGGCAGGGTGACCCGCTGGGCACTTCCCGTCTCGGTTGTCGTCATTGTCGCTTCTCGCTCCCGTCGTCGTTCGTTATCTTCCGCTCTGCAAGATTCGGGGGCGTTAGCTCAGCTGGGAGAGCGCCTGGTTTGCAACCAGGAGGTCATCGGTTCGATCCCGATACGCTCCATGCCCCGATTCGCGCCGCTGCTGGGACGTCGCAGCCCGCGCAGGTTGCCGGAACTTTCGCCGGCGTCGCATCGTGGGTTCGTTGTCGTGATTGCGCGCGTCTGGAAATAGATCGGACTGGAGAGAGACCATGCGCAAGATCAACACCCGCAACTTCCAGTTGGCCACGCGATCGACACCGCGCGACGTCAATCGCCGCATCGTGCTCAATCTCATCCGCGAGTACCAGCCAATTTCGCGGGCGGAGCTCGCGCGCCGCATGAGCGTGCGGCGGGGAACGCTTACGACGCTCGTCCGTGAGCTCGTCGAAAGCGGCATTGTCTTCGAAAAGGGCACCGCCGCAGCGGCGCGCGGCCGTCGCCCCACCATGCTCTGCGTGCGCACCCGCGGACGACTGGTGGTTGCCGTCGATGTGCGCTCCGGACGATCCTCCATCGCGCTCAGCGACGTAGGCGGACGCATGCTCGCGCGCGAAACGTTCGACACGCCCGCGTCGCCCGACCAGCTGGCCGAGCTGCTCGCCAGCGAAGTCACGCGCCTGCTGCGTCAGCACGCGCCGAACGGCACGGAAGGCTGTCAGGGCATCGGCATCGTGCTTCCCGGCATGGTGGATCGCAAGACCGGTCGCCTGCTGTACGCCCCACGCCTCGGCTGGCGCGATGTCGATCTTCGCGCGAGCGTCAGCGCACGAATCGGCATGAAGGTGTACATCGAGAGCGCGCCGATCGCGTGCGCGCTTGCCCGGCTCTGGCTGGAGCCCGAAGCCACGCGCTCCGTGAACAGCTTCGCTTACGTCAGCGTCTCCGAAGGCATCGGTGTGGGACTCGTAGTGAACGGTGAAATGTTGCGTGGCGAAACGCACACCGCAGGAGAGTTCGGACACGTCTCGCTCGACTCATCGGGCCCTGAGTGCGTCTGCGGGCGTCGCGGCTGCTGGGAAGCGCTCGCATGCAACGCGGCAACCGTCGAGCGGTATGCGGACGCGATTGCGGGCGTCACCCGCGACGACGGAAAGGCCCGCCGTGCGCGCAAGGCATCGTTCCCCGGCATCGAGGAAGTGATTCGTCGCGCGCGTGGCGGCGAAGCCGCGGCTGTGCAAGCGCTCGTGGAAACCGCCGGCCACATTGGACGCGGACTCTCACTGATTGTGAGCGCATTCAACCCGGGTCGCATCTACGTCGGCGGGGAGATCACGGAGGCGTGGGACCTCCTCGAGGCCCCGATGCGCGCGGCACTCGTCGCCGGCACCATTCCCGGCACGGCGGGCGCCACGCAGGTCGTTCCCGACAGCAGCCTTGCGGAATACCGACTCCTCGGCGCGGTCGCGCTCGTAACGGCACCGGGTTATGCCGCGCTTGCAGTGGGCTGAGCGGACCGGCCCGGCGATACCCAGGCGAGGCCACGAGTGAAGAAGACGACGGACGCAGAAATGCCGCTGGCGTCGCCACGCAGAAACACGCTACAACAGCTGAACCGCGCGCTCACGAGTCTCCGTGCTTGCTGTTGCAGCGTCCTCTGCGTTTGCCGTCAGGCCTGCGCCATTCTGCGTCCGCCGTTTGGGCCGGAAATATCCTGCTCCGGTGGCGGAGCTCGATGAGGTCATCGCTTTGGACAGAGCGCGCGTAGTATCACAGCGACTCTAACCCCATCGTAATGCTGCTCGAAATTCTCCAGATCGCGTTCGCTTCGCTGCGCGCCAACAAGCTGCGCTCGGCACTCACGATGCTCGGCATCGTCATCGGCATCGGGTCCGTCATCGCGATGGTCGCCCTCGGAACGGGCGCCCAGCAATCCGTCCAGGATCGAATCGCGAAGCTCGGCACCACCTTGCTGCAGATCAACGCGCAGCGCGTGGCGCAGGGTGGCGTCCAGCTCGACAATGCAAAGCGGATGACGATGGACGACGTCGCGATGCTCGAGGAGCGGTCGAAGCGCCTCTCCGCAATCCAGCCGCAGCAGGATGCGCGGCTCATGGTGCAGTGGGGTCGCCAGAACTCGCTGAGCTCCGTCACGGGCACCACGTCGAACTTTCTCGAGGTGCGGAAGTACACACTCGCGGCCGGCCGCATGTTCACGAGCCAGGATGATGCGGCGCGGCGGCGCGTGACGGTCCTCGGTGCGACGCCGCTGCAGAACATGGGCATCACCGATCCGAACACGATCATCGGGGAGCTCGTGCGCATCAAGGGGCTCCAGTTCGAGGTCATCGGTGTGCTCGCCCCCAAGGGGCAGGTCAGTGGATGGGGCGATCCTGATGACCAGGTGCTCATCCCCTTCCAGACCGGCCGCTGGCGCGTGTTCGGCACCGATCGCCTCAACGACATCAACGTGCTCGCGATGAGCGAGGACAGCGTGAACGCGGCGATGGAGGAGGTCGCGTCCATCATGCGGCGCTCGCACCGCCTGATGCCCGGCAAGCCGGACGACTTCATCGTCCGCAATCAGGCCGACTTCCTCACGACGCTCGGGGCGACCACGGAGGTGTTCACCTATCTCCTGTCGGGCATCGCGGCCGTGAGCCTGCTCGTGGGCGGCATCGGCATCATGAACATCATGCTTGTCTCCGTCACTGAGCGCACGCGCGAAATCGGGATACGCAAGGCGCTCGGCGCCACGCGCGTCACCATTCTCACGCAATTTCTCGCCGAGGCGATCGCGCTCTGCCTGCTGGGCGGTGTCATCGGGGTGATCGTTGGAACCACCACGGCCTACGTGCTTCGCACGTCGTTCGGATGGAACACGGTGATCGTGCCGTCGTCCATCCTCGTCGCCTTCGTTTTCTCCGGCGCAGTGGGCGTGCTGTTCGGTGTGTGGCCGGCCCGCCGCGCTGCGCGCCTCGATCCGATCGTCGCCCTCCGTTACGAGTAGCGGAGCGCGACGGTCAGCCGAGGGCGCTGATCTGCTGGAAGAGCTCGGCGTTCGTGCGCTTTTCGCTCGGGTTGTCTTCTACGTGCACCCAGCGCAGGATCCCCCCCTTGTCGATGAGAAAGTAGGCGCGATTCGAGTAGAACTTGTCCTCGAGCAGCACACCGTACTGGCGCGCCACGTCGCGCTTGAAGTCGGAGAGGAAATCAGACTTGAACGAGTATTTCTGCTTGAACTCCTTCAGCGTGGGGGTGGAGTCGACGCTGATCGGGATGACGACCGTGTCATCCGTGGCAAACCGGTCCCAGTCGTCTCGCATGTCGCAGAGCTCCTTCGTGCAGGTGCTCGTGAACGCCAGGGGAAAGAAAGCCAGCAGGACATTTTTTCCGCGCAAGGCAGAGAGCTTCACCACGCTTCCAACCGTGGATGGCAGCGTAAAATCCGGTGCGTCGCTCCCGATGGCGGGGACTGGACTGGTCATTTGCGTCGTGGTTGAGGTACGCGCATCAGCCCGGAAAGGTACGCGAGGGGTTCCCATCTCGCATTTGTAGCCAAATACCCCGTCGGTCATCTTGTCGTGTCGGACATTTCGTCCTAGTTTGATGGTCCGCCCGCGCCTCTGGTGACGCGCCTGCCGACAACCCCTGCTCGCACGGTAGAACCGCGAGCTTCTCTCGACACTCCTACCGTGCCCTCGCCACCCGCCGACGGTGAACGCTCGCTCCTGCATGCCGTAGCGCAGATCGCCGCGGCGCTCGCGGCGCGCGAGGCGCCGGGCGACGTCCTTGCCGGCGTTCTGGAGCGCGTGGCGGACACCGTTGGCGCCACCAGCGTGTCCCTCTGGCTTGGCGGCGAAGCCGACCTGCGCTGCGAGGCTCGGGTGGGCGCGGCACCCCCGAGTGCGCTCTTGCTCCGTGCGCAGCTCAATAGCCAGTCGCTGGGGACGGCGGCGGGGTTCGTCGTGGTTCGGCTGGACGCCGCGCATCATGCGCTGGGTGCACTGGTGCTGGTGCCATCCGGCACCTTGCGCCCCGACCAACGCACCTTTCTCGCGACCGTGGCGGACATCCTCGCCCCGGTGCTGCGCCAGGCGGCGTATGCACAGCGCCTGGAGAGCGAAGTGATCGAGCGTACCCGCCAGATCGATCGGGAGCGTCGGGTCACGGAGCGTATCATCGATTCCCTGCCGGTCGGACTGTATGTGATCGATCGCGACTATCGCATCTCCGTCTGGAACCACAAGCGTGAAACGGGAATGCAGGGCGTGTCGCGCGAAGAGGCGATCGGACGCACGATCTTCGAGATCCTCCATCGGCAGCCCGCCAACGTGCTTCGGCGAGAGTTCGACGAGGTCTTCGCCACGGGTCGACTGCAGATTTTCCAGATGGAGTCGATGGTCACGGGAGAGCTCAGGACGTACCGGCTCTCGAAGATCCCGATGCGACTCGACAATGGTCCCGTGACGCACGTCATCACCGTCGGGGAAGACGTTACCGAGTGGCGGGCGGCGCAGGACCGATTCGCGCAGGCGGAAAAGCTGGCCGCGATCGGCACACTCGCTGCCGGCGTGATGCACGAGATCAACAATCCACTCGCCACCATCGCGGCGTGTTCCGAGGGCCTCGAGCTCTCGCACGAGGACGCGCCTGAGGACATCCTCGACGGCTTCCGCTTGATCCAGAGCGAAGTCCAGCGCTGCAAGGGCATCATCGACTCGCTGCTGGATTTCAGCCGGCCGAAGGCGGGCGACAAGATGCTCGTGAACGTCAACGACGCGATCGAGCGCACGCTCTACGTCCTGCGATACCACACGCGCTTCAAGAAGCTCACGGTGCAGGTCGAGCTCGATCGCACGCTGAGCGCCGTCGTGCGCGCCAATGCAGAGCAGCTCATGCAGGTCTTCATGTCGCTCCTCATCAACGCCATGGACGCGATGCAGGACAATGGCACGGTCACGCTGCGCACGCGCTGGGGTGACGACGCGGGATCGGTGGTCGCCGAAATCATCGATCAGGGCGAGGGCATCCGTCGCGCCGACCTGCCGAAGATCTTCGAGCCGTTCTTCACGACGAAGCCGCCCGGACGCGGCACCGGATTGGGGCTCTCCATCTGCTATGCGATCGTGGCGGAGCACGACGGGCGCATCGAGGTCGACAGCGCGCCCGGCGAGGGAAGCGTATTTCGCATCATTCTGCCACGAGCGGACGAAACCGAGGAGAAGGCGTGAGCGAGTCGAAGATCAAGGTGCTGGTCGCCGAGGATGAAGTGCACCTCGGGCAGATCCTCACGAATTTCCTGAATGGGCGCGGCTACGCCACGCGGACGGTGACGGACGGCCGTGCCGCGCTCGATGCGCTGCGCGCAGAAGCGTACGACGTCGCCCTCCTGGACATCGTCATGCCCGAGCTCGACGGACTCGAGGTGCTGAAGCAGGTGCGCTCCGAGGCGGACCCGCCGGAGGTCATCATCATCACCGGGAACGGCACCATCGAGACGGCGATCAGCGCGATGAAGCTGGGCGCCTATGACTACATGGCGAAGCCGTATCGGATGGCGGAGATCGACGTCCTCGTGCGGCGCGCGTGGGAGAAACGCCGGTTGGCACGAGAGAACGTCCTGCTGCAATCGCAGCTCAAGCGCGCCGGCGGGGCGCACGAGATCACGACGCAGTACGCGCCATTGCAAGCGGTGCTGGACATGGTCGCCAAGGTGGCGCCGAGCGACAGCGCGGTGCTCATCACGGGCGAGTCGGGAACAGGGAAGGAGCTCGTCGCTGCCATGCTGCACCGGCTCAGTGGTCGCACTGGCCCCTTCGTCGACGTCAGTTGCGCATCGCTCAGCGAAGGGATGCTCGAAAGCGAGCTGTTCGGGCACGAACGCGGAGCATTCCCCGGCGCGGAAGAGCGGAAGCTCGGCCTCATGGAGCTGGCCGCTGGTGGCACGCTCTTCCTCGACGAGATCACGGAGCTCTCGCTCAAGTTGCAGAGCAAGCTGTTGCGCGCACTCGACCAGCGCAGCTTCTATCGCGTCGGCGGAACCCAGAAGGTGGAGGTCGACGTCCGCATTCTCGCTGCGTCGAATCGCGATCTCGCGCAGCGCGTAGCGGAGGGACATTTCCGCGACGACCTGCTCTATCGCATCAACACGATCGAGATCAAGCTGCCACCGCTCCGGGAGCGCGCGGTGGACATCCCACTCATCGCGCGGCAGTTCATCAAGCAGTACGGCAAGGCGACGCCCCCCACGCTTGCGCCTGACGCACTCGAGGTGCTCACGCGCTACCAGTGGCCCGGCAACGTCCGCGAGCTCAAGAACGTCATCGAGCGTGTCGTGCTCCTGTCCCATGGCCCGCAGATTCGCGCCAGTCAGATTCCCTTGCAGGCGCAGGGGAGCCAGGCTGCGCCAACATCGACCGCGCCGTCCATCTCGCTGGCGGAGCTCGAGCGTCGCCACATCGAATCGGTCCTGCATGCCACGAACTGGCATCAGGGGCACGCCGCGTCGGCGCTGGGGATCAGTTCCAAGACGCTCTACCGGAAGATTCGCGAATACGGGTTCGTCCGGCCGAACGACGCCGAGTAGCGGATGCGCATCCTGGTCATCGAGGACGACCCGACGGTAGGGCAGTACGTGAAGCGCGGTCTCGAGGAACATCGATGGGCCGTCGACTTGGCCACGGACGGCGAGGAGGGGGAGCGGCGCGCCAGCTCGGAAGCGTATGACTTGATCGTCCTCGACATGCGCCTGCCCGGCAAGAACGGACTGGATGTGCTTCAGAGCCTGCGGGCGCGCGGCTTCGAGCGACCGGTGCTCGTGCTCACGGCGCAGGATGCGGTCGATGCCAAGGTCGCAACGCTGCGCGCCGGCGCGGACGACTACGTCACCAAGCCGTTTGCCTTCGAGGAACTGCTGGCGCGTGTGGAGGCGCTCGCCCGTCGACCGCGCTCCATCGCGTCGCAGACGATCACGGTCGGGGATCTCGTCATCGACCAATCGACACGCGAGGTGCGCCGAGGCGGCGAGCTGATCGAGCTCACGCCGAAGGAGTACACGGTGATCGAGTATCTCGCGCGGCATCAGGGGCGCGTCATGAGCCGCACGCTGATCACGGAGTACGCCTGGGGCTATCACTTCGACCCGGGCACCAATATTGTCGACGTGGTGATCAACCACCTGCGCAAGAAGATCGACGCGAAGCACGTCCAGAAATTGATCACCACGGTGCGCGGCGTCGGCTACGTCCTGAAGAAGTAGGGCATTCGACATGGCAACCCTTCGGGCGCGTCTCACGGTAGCGTACGGATTCGTGCTCGTCGGCAATATGCTCCTGTTTGCCGTCGCCCTGTACTTCGCGCACAACGCGCGCGGACTCCAGATGCGAAACCTCGGGCGCGCGTCCGTGGACGAGGCCGACCGCACCCTTTCCATCATTCGTGCTGCCGCCCGCGAGGGTCGGACGCTCACCGAGCGTCGACCCTGCGGCGAGGAGCGAGACCAAGTGTGCGTCTTCGCGACGTCCGACCTCGTCGACCTGCTTGACCGCGTGCCGGGCTTTTACCTCGTCTACGACAAGGACGACCGGCAGATCTACAGCTCAGTGGGCATCCGTATGCTCTCGGACGACGACCAGTTGAACGTGGGACGGGCTGCGGTAAAGCTGGTCCCCGATGCCGACGCGGAACAGGTGCCGGTGGAAGAGCGGAACTTCGGCGGGGCGCTGCTCCTTGCCTCACGTCCTGATTCCGCGCTGCGGTTCATCACGCGCGTCGTCGCCGGCGTTCCCACCACGATGATGCAACTGACCCCGAGTGTGCTCATCGGAACGATTGTGGTGGTCTTCCCGTTTCTGCTCCTCGCGTCAATCGGCGTGTCGTATGGGATCGCTGGCCAGGCCATTGAGCCGATCGAACAAATCATCAACGAAGTGGAGGCGATCACCGATGGCCGCTCCCTCCATCGGCGCCTCCCCTTCGATCTCGGCAGCGAGGAGCTCTCGCGTCTCGGCACTACCCTGAACGAGATGATCAGTCGTCTCGAAACGTCCTTCGGTGCGCTCCGTCGTTTCACCGCCGATGCGAGCCACGAGTTGAAGACCCCGCTCACGGTGCTGCGTGCGGATGTCGAGCGCGCCATGCATCCGAACGCGGCCGGCAGCGAGGCCATGCAGGCGCTCGAGGAGGCGCTGCAGGAGACGGCGCGCATGTCGGATCTGGTCGACAGCCTCCTCACGCTCGCGAGGGCGGACGAAGGCCGGTTCGACCTCCACCGCGAGCCAGTGGAGCTCGGCCCACTGGTGCGCGACGTCTACGAGACAGCGGTCATCCTCGGCGAGCACGCTGGCCAACGCGTCAGCCTGTCGGTGCTCGAGGAGGCCATGGTGGACGGCGATGCACGTCGACTGCGGCAGCTTTTTCTCAACCTCATCACGAATGCGATCAAGTACACGTCGCGGGGCGGCAGTGTGGAGCTATCGCTGAGCCGGCTCGTCGGCGACGAGATCGCCTTCACCGTGCGGGACTCGGGCATCGGGATCTCCGCCGCCGACCTCCCGTATGTGTTCGACCGATTCTGGCGTGCCGATCGGGCGCGCTCGCGCGGCAGTGAGCGCAGTGGGTTTGGGCTCGGGCTCGCGATCAGTCAGTGGATCGCGCAGGCACACGGCGGTCGTGTCACCGCGCAGTCGCGGCTCGGACGCGGATCGGTATTTACGGTCGTGCTTCCCATCTCGCTGGTCAGCGGTGCCGATGAGCGCGCTGGCGTGAAGCGCGACGCGAAATCCGCGATGCAGTCCGATTTCACGAAATCTTAATCCGCCGCTGGTTCCGGTCTTCCCGCCGACGCGTAGCTTGTTCGAGGAAGCGGGAGAGTTCCCTCCTTAGCCAAGGAAGGTCTGAGAGGACATGTTTAATAACCTGCTCGAATCCAAGCCCAAGAAGCAGCGCTCCACGGGCGGCCTGATCTTCAGCGGAATCCTGCACGCGCTTCTCGGTGTGGGCGCAGTGTACGGAACGCTGCAGGCGAAACAGAAGTTCGACAAGCCGAAGGCGGAGAAGGTGGAGTTCGTCGACGTCAAGAAGAAGGATCCGCCTCCGCCGAAGGAAGAGCCGAAGCCCATTCCGAAACAGGTCGTGGTCGCGCCGCCTCCGCCGAAGGGCTTCCAGGTGCTCACGGCGCCGATCAAGGTGCCGGATGTGCTTCCCGACATCGACCTCTCCAAGAAGGTCACGGACGAAGCGGACTTCAGTGGCAAGGGCGTGCAGGGCGGCGTCGCGAAGGGCGTTGTCGGCGGCACGGGCCCGGTGAACACCGATCAGCCGTACTTCGAGTTCCAGGTCGAGAAGCAGGTGCAGCAGATTCCGGGTACCGGAAACCTGCGCTACCCCGACATGCTCCGCTCGGCGAATGTGGAGGGCGAGGTGCTCGCCCAGTTCGTCGTCGACGCGGATGGCCGCTACGAGGCCGGTACGTTCAAGGTGCTGAAGTCATCGCACGAGCTGTTCACCCAGGCGGTGAAGAACGCGCTCCCGAACATGCGCTTCTACCCGGCCGAAGTGGGCGGCAAGAAAGTGAAGCAGCTCGTCCAGCAACCGTTCACCTTCTCGCTCAGCAAGGGCGAATAACTTCTCCGGAGAACAAGCATGGATCTCTCGTTGATGGACATGTGGAGCACGATGGGTTCGGTCGCGAAGGGCATTGTCTTCATCCTGGCGATCATGTCCATCTATTCGCTCACCGTGATGGTCTCCAAGTGGTGGAGCCTGCGGAAGGCACAGAAGGAAACGATCAAGTTCGCGCCAGAGTTCTCTCAGTTCCTCGAAGAAGACAACCTCACGGAAGCGATCAAGCTGGCCGAGAGCTACAAGAAGTCGCATGTCGCGCTCGTGCTCGGTGGTGCGCTTGGCGAAGTGAAGCCGCTCATCCAGGATGGCTCCGTCACCGTATCGGACATCAACTCGGCGGAGCGCGCCGTCGAGCGCAACATGCTGCTCGAGATCACGAACCTGAAGCGTGGCCTCGCGGTGTTGGCCACGGTGGGCGCCACGGCGCCGTTCGTCGGGCTGCTCGGCACCACCATCGGAATCATCAACGCCTTCCAGGGCATGTCGAAGTCGGGTTCCGGCGGTCTGGCCGCCATCGGTGGTGGTATCTCCGAGGCGCTCGCGACCACGGCGCTTGGACTGCTCGTCGCGATTCCGGCGGTGTGGGCGTACAACTACTTCCAGACGAAGATCGACAACCTCACGGTCGAGATGACCTACGTCTCGAAGGAAATGATCGACTATCTCATCAAGGGTGTCTCGGGTGAGTTCGGCCGGTCGCGCTTCACGCGTGAGTTCAATGCCTCGTCGGGCGCCAACGCTCCGCTGACCTGATTCGCGTCTACTCACTGAGGAGGTAGGCCGATGTCAATGTCCGCAGGTGGAGGGGGGCAGAGCGTCAAGGCAGAACCGAACGTGACGCCCATGATCGACGTCATGCTCGTGCTGCTGATCATCTTCATGGTGGTCACGCCCGCCCTGCTCGCCGGATTCAACGCGGTTCCGCCCCAGGGGCAGAACCTGATCGACCATCCGGAAGACGCGGAGACCGACCAGGTCCTCGGCATCGACCGTGATGGCAATTACTATCTGAACAAGCAGCCCATCGCGAAGACGGAAATCGAGGCACGCATCAAGAGCATCTACGAGAACCGGACGGCCGACAAGGTGATGTACCTCAAGGCAGACAAGGATCTCCTGTACTCGAAAGTTGTCGACGCAACGGAGATGGCTGCCAAGAACGGCGTGCGCGTGCTCGGCCTCATCAGCGACCAGAGAAACGGAACCGTTTCGACAGTCGCTGGCGATTCGAAGGCGCAGTTGACCACTCCAAAGAAATAAGGGCCACACATATGGCATTCACTTCAGGTGGAAGCGGCGGACTGACGAACGAGATCAACGTCACGCCCATGATCGACGTGTTGCTCGTACTGCTCATCATCTTCATGGCGGCACTGCCGACCATGCGGAGGACGGTGGACGTGCAGTTGCCCGACCCCACGCCGGCGTTGGCACCACCCGGCACGCAGTCGAACCAGATCGTGCTCGAAGTTTCGCCGACGGGATACTCGATCAATTCTGAAAAGGTGGATGAAGCGCACCTGGCCTCACGCCTCAAGGAGATCTATGATCCCCGGCCGGAGAAGGTGATTTTCGTCAAGGGCTCGCCCGACGTGAAGTACGATCGCGTCGTGCACTCGATGGACATCGCGCGCGGCGCCGGCGTCAAGGTCATTGGCGTTCCGCCGAAGGACACGCCCGGCACGACGAAGTAATCGAACGGATCTTTCGCTCCGCTCGGCACGAGGGTCAATACGGCGGACGAACCTTTCGGGGGTCGTCCGCCGTATAACATCCGGACCTTTGGGCGCCTGGGCGCCATGACCTGTACACCGCGACTGACATGAATTCGCCCGACGATATGGGTACGCACGACCCACCGGAGCGCCCGGCCTATCGGGTCCCGGTCGGGTTGCCTATGCGCGACGACGGACGCCGGCAAGGCATGATCGTGTCGGTGCTGGTGCACGCCGCGATCATCGCGTTGCTGCTGTTTCCCATCGTCCTCGCCCGCACCATGATCGTGCCCATCCAGCAGGGGGCGGGCGGAGCAGGCCCCGCGGGCGGCGGCGGCGGTGGGCGCGGAGGCATGACCGGCACGCGCGACACGATCCGCTTTGTGCGGGTAGCGCCGACGCAGGTTCCGACACCCACAGCGCTCCCGCCGATTACGCCGCCGGTCACGCCGAAGGTCGAGGTTCCGGTGCCGGCCGTCACGCCGCCTCCAACCCCGGCGACGAAACCGCCTGAGCAGACGGCGACGACTGTGCCGGTCACGACGATCGCCGGCGTGGGGACCGGACCAGGAACCGGGAACGATGGGACGGCCGGGAACGGTCCCGGTAGTGGAGGCGGCGTGGGTTCGGGCATCGGGGCCGGCCGAGGCTCGGGTGTGGGGTCCGGCACCGGAGGCGGAACGGAGGCCAACTATCCTCCGACGCCCAAGGAGTTTTTCCTGCCACCGCTCCCGCCGCCCTCCAGCGTGCGGGGGTTTCGCTTTATCGCGGAGTTCGACGTCGACTCCACAGGACGCGTGCTCGATTTCAAGTTTTCAGAGACACGCGATGGCGACTACAACCGTCGCATCGCAAACGTGCTCCGCTCCATGCGCTTCAGGCCAGGCACCCGGCCCGACGGAACGCCTCTCCGCATGAAAGCCCAAATCGGATACGAGTTCTGAGCGCTGGTTGCAGGTGGCCGTCGCTCTAGCGGCAGTCGCTGCTCCCCTCTACATTTTGCGGATTCCCCCACGAACGCCGACGGCACTCGCCGCCGACGCCCTTATCGCTTTTTCCGTCCCCTGCATGAGCAGCTCGGCCGCTTCGACCGACGCAACGCCGCAGCCTGATAGCGGATCTCCAAAAGCGATGTTGGTCGGACATCTGGTCGCGGGAAACTCGTCACGCAGTGCTGAACGGCGACCGCCGTGGGCGCCAACCTCCGCCGCGACAACCGCCCGGTTGTCGTGACGTCCTTCGCAAGCATTCCCACCTTCCGCGCAACATGACGCAAACGCAGTCCTCGCTGATCTACGTCGTCATCGGCTCGAGTCTACTCGCCCTGATCTTTGCCGTCTTCCTCGCCCGCTGGGTGCTGTCCCGCAGCCGCGGAACGCCCGAGATGCAGAAGATCTCGAACGCCATCCAGCAGGGCGCCGAGGCGTACCTGGCGCGGCAATACAAGACGATTGGCATGCTGTCGGTCGTCGTCGCCGCAGTGCTCGGCATCGGGTACGGCTACTTCCGGAACACCACCGCGAATGATCCGGTCCAGGATCCGAAGACCTTCGCGATGTACGTCACCGCGTCGTTCCTGCTGGGCGCAGTGAGTTCCGCTGTGGCGGGATACGTCGGCATGTGGGTGTCCATCCGCACGAATATCCGCGTGGCCGCAGCCGCGATGACGTCACTCAACGATGCGCTGCAGACCGCGTTGCGCGGCGGTGCGGTATCGGGATTGTTCACGGTCGCCATGAGCCTCCTCGGCGTCGGCGGATTGTTCGCCGCGCTGTCGGCCATGGCGCCGCAGGGCATGGACGCAAACGAGTGGGCGAAGCACATCCCCTTCCTCATCGTCGGCTACGGATTTGGCGCCTCGTTCGTCGCACTGTTCGCGCAGCTCGGGGGCGGTATCTACACCAAGGCGGCTGACGTCGGCGCGGACCTCGTTGGCAAGGTGGAAGCGGGCATTCCCGAAGACGACCCGCGCAACCCGGCCGTGATTGCCGATCTCGTCGGCGACAACGTGGGTGACTGCGCCGGTCGTGGCGCGGACTTGTTCGAGAGCACCGCCGCCGAAAACATCGGCGCGATGATCCTCGGCGTGCTGCTTTTCAAGTCGTTCGGCATCAATGGCATCCTGTTTCCGCTCGTCATCATGGCGCTCGGATTGCTGTGCTCCATCGTGGGCGTGATGATCGTGAAGACGAAGGAAGATGCGGATCCGATGAAGGCGCTGAACTTCGGCTATTACGTCACCGCAGCGCTCGTCACGGTCATGTTCTTCTTCGCCAGCCGTACGCTCCTCCAGGTCGCATCCGCGCCGAACGCGTGGATGCACTTCTTCCTGTGCGGCGTCATCGGCATCGCGACGTCGATCGCGTTCGTGTTCATCACACAGTACTACACGGAGTATCGCTACCGCCCCGTGCTCAGCATCGCGGAGGCCAGTCAGACCGGTCCGGCGACGAACATCATCGCGGGTCTCGCGGTGGGTATGGAATCGACAGTGTTGCCGGTCATCACGATCGGCATCGCGATCATCGCCAGCTATTCGTTGGGCCAGACCAGCGGCCTTGTCAACGATGCGGGCGAGTCGATCGGCGGCCTGTTCGGTACCGCAGTCGCCACCATGGGCATGCTCGGCACGGCCGGGTATATCCTCGCGATGGATGTCTTCGGCCCGATCACCGACAACGCGGGTGGCATTGTCGAGATGTCGCGGCAGCCGGAATCGGTGCGCGAGAAGACCGATCGTCTCGACTCCGTTGGCAACACGACCAAGGCCCTCACGAAGGGCTATGCGATCGGATCCGCGGCGCTCGCCGCGTTCCTGCTGTTCTCCGCATACCTCGATGAAGTGCGGAACCTCACTGGACAGACGCTGCATGTCGACCTGTCGAAGCCGGTCGTCTTCGTCGCGGGGTTGCTCGGCGCCATGCTCGTGTTCTGGTTCTCGTCGCTCGCGATTTCAGCAGTGCGCAAGGCGGCCCAATCGGTGATTACGGAAGTGCGTCGGCAGTTCAAGGAACGTCCAGGCATCATGGAGGGCACGGAAGAGCCGGACTACGCGGCATGCGTGGACATTGTGACTCTTGGCGCGCTGAAGGCGATGGTGCTGCCTGGTGCCCTGGTCGTGCTCTTCCCGATCGTCGTCGGTCTGCTCTTCAAGCGATTCGGTGGCGCGGGCGAGTTCATGGGCGCCGAGTCGGTCGCGGCGATGCTCATGGTGGCGACGATTACCGGGATTCTCATGGCCGGCTTCCTGAACAACGGCGGCGGGGCCTGGGACAATGCCAAGAAGTACATCGAGACCGGTGCGTACGGCGGCAAGCGATCCGAGGCCCACAAGGCGGCGGTCGTCGGTGACACCGTTGGCGATCCGTTCAAGGACACGGCCGGTCCGTCGCTGCACGTGCTCATCAAGCTGCTCAGCACCATCACGCTGGTCCTGGCACCGCTGTTCATCTAAGGCGACCCGCACCTCCGGAGCATGAACTCGCTCTTCGCACGAAAGCCGATCGCGGTCATGGAGGAGAGCGCCAATGGCCTCAAGCGCGTGCTTGGGGCCGGCGACCTGATCATGCTCGCCATCGGCGCGGTCATCGGCGCCGGTATCTTCGGCGCCATCGGTACGGCGGCGGCCGGGCAGACGGATGCTGCCGGTCACGTAATCCGAAGCGGAGCAGGCCCCGCACTTGTCTTCTCCTTCCTGTTGCTCGGCGGCGTCTGTGCGCTTGCTGCGCTCTGTTACGCCGAGCTGGCGTCGATGATTCCGCAGGCGGGCAGTGCGTACGCATATACGTATGCGACCCTCGGCGAGATCGTTGCCTGGATCATCGGATGGGACCTCATCCTCGAGTATGCGGTCGGAAATGTTGCTGTCGCGATCTCGTGGGGCGACTACTTCAAGACGCTGACGGGCGGATTCATCAACCTGCCCGTCTGGTTGACGACCGGGTACCGCACCGCGCTGCTCAGCTCCGATCCCAAGATTCACAGCCTCATCGATTCCGCTCCGCATGTCGCGGGGATCCCGATCCTCGTGAACGTGCCAGCGTTCGCCATTGTCATGGCGATCACGTGGCTGCTGCTGCGCGGTGTTCGCGAGAGTGCGCGGGCGAACAACATCATGGTGGTGGTGAAGTTGCTGGCGCTAACGCTCTTCATCGCCGCCGGCATGACGAAGATCAACCCGGTCAACTACCATCCCTTTGCGCCCAATGGATTCGCGGGTATCCATCACGGCGCGGCGATCGTGTTCTTCGCGTACATCGGGTTCGACGCGATTTCGACGGCGGCGGAGGAGGCGAGGAATCCGGAGCGTGACCTGCCGATCGGGATTATCGGGTCGATGATCATCTGTACCGCGATTTATGTGGGCGTGGCGGCGGCTGCGGTCGGGTCGATGTCTTATACGTTGTATG
>JALYVY010000355.1 GCA_030852985.1 Gemmatimonadota bacterium
TCGCGGTTCTTCTGTTCCGCAGCTACGGCAACGGCAGCAGACCAACCGTCGCCTCTGCGATGGTTAGCTCGATCCGGAAGCGCGGAGGACCACTTTGAGGCCACGCACTGCGCCGACCCGTTCCGCCGCCGACCCATCCCGCACCGCGATCTCCACAAGCCCACTCGACCCGACGAGCGCCGTGAGTGCGCCGGACGCGACGTCGCCGTAAGTGCGCGCAATCACGATCGACTGCCCGCCGACTTCGACGACACCCGCGCGACGGGTGATCAAGTTCGTCACGAGATTGCCGAAGTGGTCGACCGATATGATTACGCCGTGTGTCGATCCGTCCGCAGCGCGCGTTGCCTCCGGCGTACGTCGAATCAGGGGATCGATGCAGAGCACGCCGAGCGAATCGAGCGGTACGCCCGTCGCGAGGAGAGCGGCCGCGGGCGCGAAGACATCGCGTCCGTGGAAGGTCGGCGAGGCGGACGGAGGAATCGGCAGCGACACGCACCGCGCGCCCTGATGCAGCATCGCGGGCGAGAGAATACCGTTGTCCGGACCGATGAGCAGGCGCCCTTCGCTTTCGACGGCAATCGCGGCTCGGGTGCCACCAACGCCTGGGTCGACGACCGCGATGTGCACCGTACCAACAGGGAATCGATGCCAGTAGCGCGCGACCGTCAGGCGGCCCGCCTCGACATCGTGCGGTGAGAGGTCATGTGCTATATCGACCAGCGCGCAGCCTGGCGCACTCGCTGAGAGCACGCCCTTCATCTCGCCGACGTAGCCGTCCGCGGTACCGAAATCCGTGAGCAGCGTGATGATGCGCGTCATGCGTGCGACCTCAGGCGATCGACGTCTTCTTCCAATGGCCCGCGTACCAGATCGACATCATGCCGAAGGCGCGTGCGAGTGCGGTGAGCGCGATCGTCCACCACAATCCGGCACTACCATAGCGCGACGCGGCCCACGCCGCGAGTGGAATGCGGAGCGCGGTGATCGACGTCGAGGTCAGCATGGGAGCCAGCGTGTGACCCGCGCCGCCCAGCGCACCTTCCAGCACGATCTCGGCGCAGATGCCGAGCTGCGAGAAGGCGGCGATGCGGAGGTACCGTGTTGCCTCGGCGATTACGGCGGGATCGTGGCTGAAGATCGCCGCGAAGTGTTGCGGGATCAGGAGCTCGACGACGCACGCAACGACACCGAAGCAGGAGCAGAACGCGACCGATAACCAACCGGCACGAGCGGCGCGATCCGCGCGGCCGGCGCCCAGGTTTTGTCCGACGATTGCCGCCGTGGCCGCGCCGAATCCTACCGCGATCATGAAGAGCCAGCTCTCCACGCGATGACCGATGCCAAGGGCCGCGAGGGCGGGTGTTCCGAATTGCGTCGCCGTGCGCGTCACCAGCACGTAGATCAGCGAGAACACCACGCCGGTGACGGCGGTCGGGAGTCCGATGCGGACCACTTGTCGCATCGATCGCCAATCGGGGCGACCAAACGTCAGCACGCCGCGTCGCCCAACGATGGTGAGGCCAAGAGCAAACGCCACTGCACGAGTCGAGATCGTGGCGATGGCCGCGCCGGCAACGCCGAGCGCCGGTATCGGGCCCCATCCGACGATAAGTACGGGGTCGAGCACGAGCGTCACGCCGACGGACGCGCTGAGCAGCAGGAACGGGGTTCGCGTGTCGCCGGCTGCGCGAAACGCAGCATCGATCGCGAAGAACCCGAAGATGAGCGGGGCGCCGAAGAGATAGGTGCCGAGATAGCGCACGCCGAGCGCGCTCACCTCGGACGGTACCTGCATCACGGCAAAGAGATGCGGCAGCAGCGGGAGTCCGACGAGGGCAACGACCGCCCCCAGCGCGAGCGAGAGGAGCAAGGCATCCCCGGCGATTCTTGCTGCTTCCGCAGATCGGCCCTCGCCGTAGCGCCGCGCGGCTACCGCCGTCAGCCCCACGTTGACCATTTCAGCCAGAGAGACGATGAGCCAGATCCAGAACACTGCAGTGGATGCCGCGGCAAGGCCGTTGGATCCGACACGCGTGCCAATCCAGTAGGTATCCACGGAGAAGAACAGCGTCATCAGGAGCGACGACGCCACCGCGGGCAGGGCGATGCGCGCGATCGTGCGCGGGAGCGGATCGGCGACGAGATGCGCCGACTCCCACTCGCTCGTGACGGCGACGGTGGCCAGTCCTTCGTGCGACTCGAGCGGTAGGGAGCCGCCGAGGAGCTGGCCGTCGCTCATCAGACCATCAGGCGGGCGTCAGCGCCTTCGCCGCGTCGGCGACTGCGGCGGCGATCTTCGCAAGAGCCCTGGCCGCCGCCGATCCCGCGTCCGACGTGACGATGGGCGAGCCGTTGTCGCCGCCTTCCATCACGCGTGGATAGAGTGGAACCTGCCCAAGCAGTGGAAGGTCGACCATCTTCGCGAGTTTCTCGCCGCCGCCCGAGCCAAAGAGCGCCGATGGCTTGCCGCAGTGCGGGCACTCGAACCAGCTCATGTTCTCCACGATACCGAGCACCGGCACGCCGACGCGCTGGAACATCTTTACACCGCGAAGCGCGTCACCCACGCTGACGTCCTGCGGCGTGGTCACGATGATGGCACCGTCGACCTGCGTCGCTTGAACGAGCGAGAGCTGTGCGTCGCCGGTACCGGGCGGCATGTCGACAAAGAAATAGTCGAGCTGGCCCCATGCGACATCGGCGAGGAATTGCGTGATGATCTTCATCACGATGGGTCCGCGCCAGATGGCCGGTTGATCGGGCTCGATCATCATGCCGAGCGAGATGAGCTTTACGCCGTGCGCTTCCAGCGGAATGATCTTCTCGTTGATTACCGGCGGCTGGCCGCTGACACCCATCATGCGGGGGATGTTCGGCCCGTAAATGTCGGCGTCCATCAGCCCGACGCGCGCGCCCGCGGCGGCGAGCGAGACCGCAATGTTCACGGCGACCGTTGACTTGCCGACCCCGCCCTTGCCGGAGGACACGGCGATGATCTTGCCGAGCTTCGGGTAATGCTTGGGCGTGGGGGCGGAGGGACGCGCGGGCGCTGGAGGCGCCTGGTCCATCACGGGAAGCATGCGGCTTTTCGCCGGAGCCTTGGGCGCTTCCGGAATTTTCACCGGCGTGATCTGCAGCTGGACGTCGGCAACACCTTCGACGCCGGCGACGGCTTCACGCACTGATTTCGCAAGTGCGGGGTCGTCGTCCTTGGTGAGGAGCAGTGTGAGATGGACCCGTCCGTCGGGCGTGCTGCCGATGTCGCGGACCTGCTGGGTGGAATAGACGTCAGCGCCGGTGCGCGCGTTTCTTACGTTCGCGAGCGCCTTGGCGACGCGCTCCTGGAGTGTTGATGGCATCCTCCAAGGATAATCGGTTGTGTCTTCGGCGACGGGCCCGGACGTCCACAACAGAAGCGCCCC
>JALYVY010000154.1 GCA_030852985.1 Gemmatimonadota bacterium
GGATACTTCCCGGGCTTCGTCGGCACGGAGAGCATGCCATAGATGCGGCTTGTCGCGTTCTGGTTCTGGAAGTTGATGTGGTAGACGTCGACGTCAGGCGTGGAGTACTGCGGCAGGCGCGTCATCTTCGGCGCGAGCGGCGTGCGCCGCGCATCGGCAATGGCATTCTGCCAGAACTCGCGAAAGTCCGTGGGCATGGTGGTAGCCGCGCGGATCTGTTCGGGGCTGAAGCCCGCGGTCGCCATGGACGTGTAGGTCACGCCGCCGACGACCGCCATCACCGTCGCGCGCACGAAGCCGGGATGGTCGAGCGTGGCGTACAGCCGTTGCGGGCCGAGTGAGACGTCGACGGTATCGACTCGGGTGGTCCGCATGCGCACCTCGCCGAACGCGACGCGCACGTTCGCGTGAGGGACGAGCTTTCCGTCGCGCATGAGGGAGATGGTGAAGCGCGCGCTGTCGCCGGTGCGGTACAACCAGTCGGTGTGGTTTGGTGTGACGACGAGCTTCACCGCGACGGTGTCCGGCGCCTGCGCTGCGGCAGCCGTTATTGCCGGCGCCGCGATGACGCTGGCACACACGAGCACTGCAAGCTGCGAATGGAGGCGCATGATCTTCATTGTGATAACTGGCTCACTCGGATTTCCTCTTGCGACCGCCGCGACAGGAGCACCCCGCCAAGGCTGACGGCCGCTGCCGTCATCAACCACAACGCCGGCGCTGCCTTGTTGCCCGTCCGCTGGATGAGATACGTGGAAATAGCCGGCGTGAATCCGCCGAACAGCGCCGTCGCGAGACTGTAGGCAAGCGAGAACCCCGCGGTGCGCACGCTCGCCGGCATCAACTCGACGAGCAACGGCACCATGCCGCCATTGTAAAAGCCGAACAGTGCCGAGAACCACAGCTCCACCACAAGCAGATGCGCGAAGCTCGGCCACGCGACCAGCCACGACATGAGCGGATACGCCGTGATCAAGGCAAGAATCGGAACGATCGTCACCAGCGGCCGACGCCCGATCCGATCCGACAAGCTTCCCGCGATCGGCAGCCACACGAAGTTCGACAGGCCTACACACAGCGTTACGAGGAACGCCGAGCGCGCGTCGAGGTGCAGCGCCTGCTTGCCGAACGTGGGTGTATAGGCCGTAATGAGATAGAAGGTCGTCGTCGTGAACACCACGAGCATCATCCCGCTGAGCACAATGCGCCAGTTCGCCGCCACCACCTTGAAGACGTCTGCCGCTCGACGCGAATGATGCTCCATGTTCTGGAAAGCCGCGGTCTCTTCGAGCGAGCGACGGAGGAAGAGAATCACGGGAATGATCAGGCAGCCGATGAGCAGCGGAATGCGCCATCCCCATGCGCCCATCTGCTCAGCGGTGATCAGGCTTGTGAGCACCAGTGCAATCAGCGCCGTGAACACCACCGCGAGCTGCTGGCTTGCCGACTGCCACGAGCAGAAGAACCCACGCCGGCCCGGTGTCGCAATCTCGGCGAGATACACCGACACGCCACCGAGCTCCACGCCCGCGGATAGTCCCTGGAGCAAGCGTCCGATGACGACGATCACGGGCGCCGCCAGGCCGATCGACGCATAGGACGGTGTCGCCGCTATGGTCAGAGTGCCCACCGCCATCAGTCCGAGCGTGACGATCAGTCCCTGCCGCCGGCCTTTCCGGTCGATGTAGGCGCCGAGCACAATGGCGCCGATGGGCCGCATGAGGTAACCGGCACCGAACGTCATCAGCGACAGCATCAACGAGGCGAATTCGCTCTTCGCCGGGAAGAAGGTCTTTCCGATGTACACGGCGTAATAGCCGTAGACGATGAAGTCGTACATCTCCAGGAAGTTGCCACTCGCAACGCGGAGGACAGCGCCGAGCCTCGGCTTCTCCCGCGTCGCGGCTGCATCGGCGAACGTCGTCATCTGTACAAGCGCCCCGACGAATCAGCGACCACCGGCATTGGACGCGTGGGCCGTCGCCAGTTCCTGCTCCAGATGACGATGAGGCCACAGCCCTCGCGATGATAGACGGGCGGTTTCGGTGGAGTCACGTATGCCTCGATTCCCTGGACGCTGTTCGGCGGAACGTCATTCACGCCCATCTGCTCCACCCCGTCGACGACGACATTCGCCTCGCATCGTGAATTGCGCTCGAGCGCACGCTTCGTGAACACCTTTGCCGCGGAACCGTGACCAACCACGTGAAATCCGGGCATGCGGTCCACCAGGTCGCCGGTTTCCGGCAGCGGCTTCCGACGCGCGATCATGCCGGCCGTCAGGAAGTCTCCGGCAATGATGTACATGCCACGGTTGAACTCGAACTCGCGGTAGCGCGTGCGATACTCGCTCACGACGATCGTGTCGAGCGTGGCCGCGCGCACGAGCTGCACCTCGCGCGTTACGCTGCGCCCGCTCCGGAGCTCGACGGGTTGCTCGGCGAGCGCGTACCCGAGCTGTCGCACCAGCAACACTTGCGTGCCCTCGGGTAGCGCGCCGAGAAAGTAGCGCCCGGTGGAATCGGTGATGGTGCTCGCGCGCGCATCCTGCACGCGCACCTGCGCGCCTGCGAGCGGCACTCCAGCCGCGCCCCGAACGGTGCCTGTGACACTCGCCGTGCCCACGCGGAGCAGTTCTCCGGTGACCGAATTCACGCCAACGGTCTGCGCAAGGCGCTCGAGCGAGTCGAGCGCCGCCAGCGGCAAGGCCGATCGCGCGCTCAACGAGAGGTCGCGCACCACGGCGCCTTCGTCGTCGGACACCATGGCATGCACCGCCGTTCCCGCGCGTGCGCCGTGCTGGAGTTGCACCAGCAGCAACGTGCCGGTCGGCACTCCGCACAGTCGGTACTCACCGCGCCCGCCGGTCTTTACCGAGGCCGCGTGCTCCAGCGTCGACGTGGCCATCGTCGACCGATCGACTACGAGCTCACTCCACGCGACGACGACTTCCGCATCCGCCATCGGCTGGTCGGTATCGGCATCCGCCGCATGCCCTGCGACCACCGCCTTGCCTCGGCTCAGCATCAACCCGGGACACATCGCATCGCGCAGCGCGGCGCCGTGCGGCAGCGTGTAGTCGAGGATGGTCGTCTGGCCCAGCGCCAGGGACACTTCGCGTTCCGGGAGCGCAAGCTCGAGCGAATCCAGCAGCGGCGACGTGACGTGGGCGAGATAGCGACCAGCGGGAATGGAGTCGATGTGGTAATGCCCGTTCGCGTCCGGGCGTGTGTTGAACGACGCCCCCCCTTCCGCGCCTTCGCGATCCATCGTGAGGGAAACCATCTGTACCGGTCGCGACGCCACGTGCTCGGTGATCGTGCCCGTCAGTCGTGCCGTTTCGTCGCGCTGTGCCAGCAGCCGCAGCGGTACGATCGACATCACTGCCAGCGTACGTCCAACGGCGCGGACCCGCAGGCGCGCGTTCACCGGCGCGCGGGCGCGAGTGGCAGCACGATGTGCGACGGATACGACGCGCTGTGCTCGATCGTATTGTCCGCCGAGATCATGCGGCGACTGAGGCCGAGTGGCTCGCCCGTGTTCGGGTTGGCATCGAAGCGCGGAAAGTTGCTGCTCGAGATGTCGACGCGAATGCGATGTCCCTTCTTGAATACGTTCGCCGTGGGAAATGGATCGATCGAGAACGAGTAGACCGTTCCAGGCACCAGCATCACCGCATGATCACGCGTGGCGCGATAGCGACCGCGAATGATCGCATCCGTGATGTTCAGGTCGAACCCTTCCGGCCAGTCCGCACTCGGCGGATAGACGTCGATGAGCTTCGCGGTGAAATCGGTGTCGGTGCGATTCGTGGACGCAAAGAGCTCGACGTGAATGGGGCCGATGACCTCCATGTCCTGCTCGAGCGGTGCGGTCTGGAAGACGACGACATCGGCGCGCGAGCGCAGCGGCAGGTACGGTGGCTGCGACGGCGGAAAGCGCGGATCCTCGCGCTGGTCGTACGCGCCGTCCTTCAGTCGCGCCGATGATCCGCCGCCGACCGTTGGCACCGGATGTCGTGGATCGAAAGTGTAGGTCGTGCTTGCCCTCTTCTCGCTCGGCTTCACCGGCGATAGCGAACCGTCAGCGTGGAAGTAGTACGACACGTTGCGCGTGCCAGCCAAGGGCCACGTGGCCTCGTTGCGCCAGTACCCGCCATGCGACAGCCGGCCCGCCGCGTTCTTGTGTCCGTCATCGGTTCCCATGACGAACAGGCGAATGGGCGCATCGTTCTCTGCGCCGGTCGGTTGGGACTTCAGGTAGTGGTCGAACCAGCGGAGATGAAAGTCACCGTCGAAATCGGGAATGGCGGCATCCGCACCGAAGTCGACGTCGCCCGCATAGGACAACGTGTCGCCGTGATGCACCCACGGTCCGACCAGCAATCGCTGCGGCCACTTCTTCAGCCTCGACAGTCCAACGTAGTTCTCGAACGTGCCGGCGAGGAAGATGTCGTACCATCCGCCGATCTGGAGCATCGGGATGTCCGACGTCTGCGCGTAATGCTCCGACCAGTTCATCATCGGGTCCTTCCAGAACGCGTCGTAGTCCGCGTGCTGGTAGAAATCGAGATACCAGCCTTCGTATTCAGGAACGACCGACAGCGGATTCAACCCGCGACGCATGGGCTGCACGTTGTACCAGTCCTCCACCTTCTCTTTCTCCGTCAGCAGCTTCTTCACCGACGCATTTGGCGCATCGGCGGCGAGCTGGCTCCACGCCCACGTGAGCTGTCGCCCCATTTCGTATGTGCCGCGATAGCGGACGCCGTGATCCCATGCGTTCGACATCCCACCCATGTTCACCACAATCGTCTTGAGCGACGGCGGATGCATCTGCGCCGCGCCGGCCTCCATGTGCGCGGCGAACGACGTCCCCCACATGCCGACCGCTCCATTCGAGTATGGCAGCTTCGCCAGCCATTCCACAGTGTCATAGCCATCCGTCGCATCGATGGGCTGCACCTTCAGGAACTTGCCTTCGGACTTGTAGCGACCCCGCGTATCCTGCACCGCCACGACGTAGCCATGCCGCGCGAGATATTCGGCATTCGCCTGCGCCTTTGTCTTGTCATACGGCGTGCGCTGCAACAGCACCGGCAAGCGCTCGCTGACCGCCACGCCGTTGTGTGCGGGACGGTAGACGTCCGTCGCCATGCGCTTTCCATCGCGCATCGTGATCATCACGTTTCGCTCGGCCACAACGACATCGTAGGGCGCAGCCTGCGCGTGTCCCTCGGTTGACGTCATGGCCGCGAGCATCGTCACCGCCACCGCGCGCAGGACAGATCGAGTGTGCATTGATCCGGTGCAGGATTGAGTCGAGGCTATTTCTTCCAGATCAGTATGCTGCCGCACGCGCTGAGTGGGACCTGGAACTGCGGTGGCGCGGTGAGTCCGGCGTAGATCTCCATCCCCGCAATGAGTTCCGGACGTATCCAGTCGTCCACATCCTCGGCGCGCCAGTTCTGCAGGAGCATCCCATCCACATACAGTGCCGGGTTGCACCAGTCTCCGGTGACGCCGCGAATCATGACGGTGGCGAAGCCATCCGAATCATGCACGACCCGTACGCCGGAGAGGGTGCGAAAGACATCGGAGGTCACGAAGAGCTGGCGGCGTGCGATGTCCGCAGCGGTGAGATACTTCCCGGGTCCCGAGCGACTGCGGTCCGCGAAGCCTGTATCGCGTCGACCGGTGAGGCGGCTGGTCGTGACCTTCACGGTGTCGAGGACCGACGCGAGCGTCGCCAATACGACGCGAACTGGCAGCGCACCGTCGATCACGTTCACGGCGCGGCGTTCGGGGTAATAGCCGACGGCCCGCACCTCGAGCATGCGCGTTCCCACCGGCGCGTTGGCGATCGACCATTCACCGCGCTCGTTGGCGCTCGCCTGCGGACCGTCCATGATGTTCACGTGCGCGTTGGCCAGCGGCAGCCCGGCAGCGGTGACCACGAGGCCGCTCAGCCGTTCGTCGCCCACGCGCATACGACGTATCGCGGGCGCCAGACTGTCTGCGCGCGGCGCACTGTCGGTCGTGACGACCGTGCGCGCGGTGCCGAGATAGAGATCGCGTCGCGCGACACCGTTGGAGGGCACTGTGACCTCGATCGTGTCCGTGCTGTCCGCGCCCTTGCTCGCGGCGACCATCATCGTGCCCGCGCTGGGCACATCGCAGAGCGCGAAGAACCCGCTCTCCCTGGTCGTCGCGACGAGGTGAGGAACGCGGTGCGTGACGCCGGAGGCGGAGAAGGAAAGCTCCATCCACTCACCCGCCACGTTTGCCCCGCTCACAGGGGCCCCGCTTCGCGCGTCGCGCACCACGCCGATGAGGACGCCCGTCGGCGTTACGGGCCCTGTGCAGATCGCCGCCCGCAGTCGCTCGGGTGGTGGGGTGGACAGCCCAACGCGCATTTCCGTATGGCCGTCGACCACAACTTGTTGCAGCGTCGGCTCGACGCCGAGCGAGTCCAGGATCGGATGAAGGAATCCCAGTATGTAGCGACCCATGGGGACGTCGCCGAATGTGAACTGCCCCAGGGAGTCTGCGGTAACGGTGCGGCCGAATCGCGGCAGGCTGTCGGTCGAGACGAGCTGTACGATCGCGCCCGGCAGTGGCGTGCGTGCGATGCTGTCGCGCACCGCCCCGCCGAGGATCGCGCCGGGGGCGCGACCGGTGTTGACCGGCGCTTGTGGATGTGCGACGGCCGGAAGGATCGTGACGAGCAGCACCAGGCAGAGGCGCATGACGCGGTGAGACGAAGGGTGGTTGGATAATTAGGAGGATAGGAGGATAGGAGGATAGGAGGATAGGAGGATAGGCGGATAGGCCTTCCTATCGTCCTATCTTCCTATCGTCCTATCTTCCTATCTTCCTATCTTCCTGTTCCACGTTCCACCATCTGCAGCGCGGCCTTCATGTAGCCCAGCGCGAACGCCATCCCGGCGTGCCAGGGCGCGGCACAGCTCATCTCCGGCGTGTGGTCGGGAATAATCATCCCCTCGTAGCCGACGTCGTGCAGCGCCTGGATCGCACCCAGCATGTCGAGGTCACCCTCGTCGATGAACACCTCCTCGTACCGCGGCACCTTGCCCCGCACGTTCCGGAAGTGGACGTAGGCAATTCTTCCCTGTTCGCCGTACTGCCGTATGCTCTCGATCACGTCGCCTTCACGCATCTCCTGCAACGACCCCAGGCAGAACTCGAGCGCATTGGCCCTGCTCGGCACAATGTCCAGCACGCGCTGGTACTTGCCCGGCTGGTTGACCAGGCGTGACGTTCGGCGCAGCATGTCCGCCGGTGGATCGTCGGGGTGAAGCGCCATGGTGACGCCGTTCTCTTCCGCGACCGGGATGATCTGCTTCAGGAACCACTCGTACCGCTGCCAGATCTCCTCGGTCTCCACGCGCGGTACCGTTCCCTCCGGGGCATTCGGGTCGTAAACCATGTTCCACACCATGCCATTGGGGATCGGTGTCTGCGGATCGATCTTCGACTCGTCGTAGACCAGCGCCTTGGCATTCCCGCGTCCCCACGGCCCCTTCGTCCAGCCCCACACGCCGGCGAGGCTGAAGTTGTAACCCATGATGGGAATGCCCACGCGACCAATCGTCTGGATGGTGCGCTTCAATCCCTCTATCTGTTGCGCTTTCGTCGGGCCGTCGAGCAGGATGTCGTACCAGTGCGCGGGATCGAAGTTCTCGATCGCTTCCCAGGTCAGGCCATTGCCCTCGATGGTGCGCTTGATGTCCCGAAGGTCGTCCTCTGCCCAGGGACGATCCTGATTCTGCGTGAGCCCCCAGCCCGTGTTGGGTGAACCGCTCGTGAGGACGGGGTCCGCTCCCTTGAAGTAATCCACGAGATGCACGACGAGATGCGTCGCGCCTGCCTGCTTCGCGAACTGGAAGTTCTCTTCCGTGAGGAGGCTGCGGTACAATCCGAAGCCGAGCTTCATTTGCGGCTCACTTGAAATCGGTTTCGAGGATTACCAGGCGGCGGTCGCCCTTGAAGCCGATCGTCAGTGGCGTCGCCCCTCCACGCACGGGCGACTCCACCTTCAACGTCGATGCAGGGCCCACGTGCACCACCTGCGCCGCGCCGTCCACGCTGATCTGCAGGTCGAGTGGATCGGCCGTCGGATTCTGGACGAGTGTCGTCATCGTGGTGCGACCATCCGGAATACGCATCGACACCATGCCCTGGCCGGTGCGCGAGGTCTTGTCGACGCTCACCGCGCCGCCCGTCGTGAACGTGTACGGACCGAACGGACGACGTCCCTTCCCCACGTACTGAATCGCTGGCTTCGTATTCCAGCCGGAGGTGCCACCCGCAAACCAGAATCCCTGCGCATCCACACTCAGCGGAAACTTCGCCTTCAACTCCTCGGGGACGACCGGCTCCGTGTTGAGGAGCAGCCCACTGTAGATGCCGGTAACCAGCCCGTGCTCGGACGCGTAGTTGCCCCACTCGATCCGATCGGTGACGAGCTGCGTCGCCACGTGCGGCTGCGCGTCGGCCATGTAGCGGACGAGGTTGCCGAGCATGCGGTCGGCCATCGGGTCGCGCCCTGTGCGATGCACGAGGTCGAAGCCTGACATCATCACCGACCCGGTACCGCCGAACAACTCGGCGAGACCGATGCCCTCGAGCCCGTGATCATAGTTCGCGATCACCGACGCGTTGCCGAACGTCTTCGGATCGGTGAGCACGAACCCGTGCGTCACTGGATACACCTGCGGAAAGCCGGGCTTCGTCTCGTTCCATGCGGTGAAGTCGTCCCACAGGAACAGGCGATCGCGATCGATGCCGCGCAACGCTGGGTGCGCCGGCTGCTCAGGGTTGATCGCCATCCCGTTGCGGAAGGGTCGATCGCCGGGAAAGACGAGCGCATGATCGAGCGCGCTCCCCTTCACCTTTACCGGCGACGGCAGCCAACTGCCGTCGAACGTGGTATCCTGATGCAGGATGAGCATGCGACCACCCGCCGCGACGAAACGCTTCAGCGCCGCGACCTGACTCGTGATCGGCCCGTTCCAGCCCTCCGCACCGATCACGAGCAGGTCACGAGCGGCGCTGACCGAGCTTGCATCGGTGACAGCATGGGTCGGGATGCCAAGCGTCGCGAATGCCGAGCGCGACGTGCCCGATGGATCGTACATCGCGACTCGGCGGGCCAGCGTTCCAATCGCCGGCGCATCGTGTTGCGACACGAACAGCGCGGTGTGATTGTGCGACAACGTATCGGAACCGCGTGTGATGACACCGGTGATCGTGTACGAACCCGTCGGCAGATCCTTCGGAATCGTGATCGACAGCCGTGTGCTCTTCGCGCCGTAATACGCCACGTTCGGGAGCGCCGACTGTCCGGTGACGCGCGGCTTGCCGGCGCCATCGACGATGGCGTAATGCAGTGAAATGCCGGAGAGGTTCGTTCCGTGCTCGTCGTCGTTGACGACATGCGCCACCGGATTGATGGCGCTGCCCGCGTACACCTGCGGCGTCCACAGCTCCCAGCTCAGCAGCACCGGTTGGTATGACACCGCGTATTGCACACCGAGGGGCTTTGGCTTCATGTCCGCGAAGGACGTGATGCCGTACCAGTTGTGGAAGAGGATCGTGAACGGCGTGAGCCCCGCAAGATTCGGATTCCGCTCGCGCGAGCGACGGAAGATCTCGATCGCCTGGCCGCCCATCCACGCCTGGTAGGCCAACGCGCGCGACGACTGCTCGCTGTCGGGCGCATGACCGGTCCAGTTCAACTGCGAGTCGGGCTGCTTCGTGTTCGACACGAGATTGAAGCGCCCGTCCACACCGGTGTAATTGCCGGTGTTCTCGCTCATCGTCATCGGCTGCACCGCAGGCGTA
The DNA here is from genome assembly GCA_030852985.1 of Gemmatimonadota bacterium. Taxonomy (GTDB): domain Bacteria; phylum Gemmatimonadota; class Gemmatimonadetes; order Gemmatimonadales; family Gemmatimonadaceae; genus AG11. The sequence continues at coordinate 9,867 of JALYVY010000154.1, forward strand.
CGCCAGCACGTCTTCGGATATCGCATCGTGTAGAAGCTGAGGAAGGAGTTGTAGTACCAGCCCCAGTAGCGATGCAGGTCGCATACTTCTCCCGCGCGACCGAAGCCGTAGCCGGCGTTCGCGATGTACACGCGCGTGGGATCCCACGCATGCAGCGAATCGTACGCTTGCTTGAGGAACGCATCGACCGCGTCCGCGCCCTGGCTCAGGTAGCCGATCTCACGGTCCGCCTGCTCATTCGACAGCACGTACACCGTCACGCTCGGATGATTCACGAGCGGGCCGAGGACGTCGTCCTTGTACCAGGCGAGACTCTGGCTGAATGGCCGAGTGGGCGGTGCGGTCGCCTTGCCCCCCTGCGGCGTGCCGTAATTGCCCTGAAACAGCATCATTCCCAACTCGTCGCACACGTCGAACCACACCTGCGAGTGTCGCGTAAGGCGGATGATGTTGACGTTCACGCTCTTGAGGTACCGCACATAATCCTCGATGAAGCGCCGGTTCTCGTCGAGCGAATCGGGAACCTGCCGGTCGGGAGGATTGATCGCGTTCCCCTTGAGGAAGATCGGCCGGCCGTTCAGTACGAGCTGCCCATTCTTCGACGTCATCGTGCGGAACCCGAACCGCGCCGTCGCACTCACTCGGCGCGCACCTTCTCCCACGTCGACCGTCATGCGATAGAGCGAAGGCGTTTGCGGCGACCAGTGATTCGTCGTCAGGCCGCTCACGCGCCCCGTGACATGCGCAACTCCACTGGCGTCCACGCGCGCAACGCCGAGGTCTCCAGACCAGAGCGTGGAGTTGTCGGTCGTGGAGATGATGCGAGCATGCGCCGTTGCGCCGGCGAGTGACTGCGCGGCGGGAATGCTGAGCTCTACACGCGCGCTCGACGTATCCGTGAACACGTAGAGCAGGGGACCGGCGGCTCTCTTCGGAGCGGCGGTGACTTCTTCCTGCGCGGCGAGTGCGTTGGCACCCGTGGTGAGCGCGAGGGCAATTCCTAACAGGATCAACAACGGGATTTTTACCACGGAGGACACGGAGTGCACAGAGGAAAAACGG
>JALYVY010000155.1 GCA_030852985.1 Gemmatimonadota bacterium
GCGCGGCGCTCGCGATCGGCCAGAGCGGCGGCGATGTCGGCGGCGTCTTCCATGCTGCCGCGCATGGCGACGGCGCGCTGCACCTGGCCCGAGATGTCGGCGCGCTTGATCGCCACGTCGGCGAGGCTGCGCGCGACGTCCAAACGCACCATCAACAGTGCGAAGACGAGCGCCGCGGCTGTGGCGAGGCCCAGCTGCCATGTGAGACGTCGCGTGGCGATGGCGGCGCGAGCGCGCGTCGCCGCTGCGGCGAGCGGCAGACTCGCGTGTGCACGCATGCCGGCGGCCGCGAGCATGGCCAGTGCGTCGCCAGTCGTGGTGTTAGCGCGCGACACTTCCGCACGCTGACCATGGGCGCTCAACGCCTGGGCAAGTGGTGTCGCCGCCGCCGCTGCGCCGAGGATCACGACGCGCCTGCCGCTCTGTGCAATGCCGGACGAAGACTCACTCTCGGTGATGAAGGTGTGCACCTGGTCCGCACTCGCATTGTCGGTGAAACGACGGCCGGCAACCGCGCCACCCTTCCTTAGATGAACGGCCTCTACAGGTCCGTGCTCGCCGCAGACGACGACGTACTCGACCGGCGTCTCACCGGCGGGCGCGAGCGTGCTCGCTCCCGCCGCGAGCGTATCGTCGGACGTGCGGATGTCTACCGTCGTCCAACCCTGCTCCTCGGCCGCAGCAGCGAGTGCGTCGAGCACGTCGGCCGGCGCGAAGGCGGCGAGCCAGCGTCCACGGGACATCTCTCGCGCCACGGCATCATGCGGCGTCGCGCGAATGCCGATGACGTGCCGAGACCAGTCGCGCGTGAGAATACTGGACGCTGCTGCACGCGTGCTTACAGGCAGGCTCACGGTGCGCGAATGTGCGAGCGGCCGGCAGAGTGTAATGGCGACGCGCGTCGCTGGCGGCGCCTGCTGTATCAGCACTCCAAGCATCGCCGCGATGGACGCCCGCGTCCCGTCACACGGTGTCGTCGCGAACCGCGGCGATGCGGCGCCTTCGTTCCACGCGATCGCCATCGTCATGCCGTCGAGCGCAATGCCGATCTCGAATGCGTGCGACGCGCTCACGTGCCGATCCGCCGCCAGACCGTGAACAGCGCATCGCCGCCGCGCGCAAAGAGCGATTCGGCATGCACGCGCACCGGGCTTCCACTTACCCAGCCCTCGGATTCCACCACCACTTCCCTGGTCTCGAAGGTGATGTGCTGGGGCAGCTCATAGCCCGCATCGACAATGGACTGGCGCGCGCCGGGCGACAACTTCTGCGTGAGCTCCTCGAGTGAGCGAATCGGCCTGCCGTCAACCTGCGCACGCGTGATGAGCGCGATGGCCTCGTCACCCAGTCCCGGCAGGGAGTGCAGCACAATTGCCGGCGCTGCGTTGACGTTGATCTGACCAGTCCCCAGCGCCGTCACGAGCGGAGCCAGCTTCGTGTAGATCTCCCGCGTCATGCCGTCGACGTCGAGCAAGTCCTCGACTCGGCCGAAATCCGCGTTCGTCGGGAGACGTCGCGCGCCGTTGCGCAGGTATTCATCGCGCTCGGCACCGCTGGCTCGCCTGAAGTCATCCGCGTCGCGCCAGTCCATGATGCGCTGCGCCAACCGGTCGGCGAGTCCGGCATCGAGCGGCAGCGCCGTGAGCAGCCGGCGGATCTCGGCCTCGCTCGCACGGTTGATCTGTACGCGCGTTCCCGCATCGAACACCTGGCTACTCGCGCGCTCGTCGCCGAGCACGATGGTGTCGGCGCGAAGAAATGCGAGGTCGCTCCATGGGTCGAGGTCTTTGGTGGACAGCGCCTTCGTGCGCGCGTCGAGTGGATGCAACAGCCTGTTCTCCAGCCCGGCCCGCGCTGTTTCCAGAGCCGCCTCCGCAGCGGCCGCACCCTGCGTGTACTCGAGCGTGTTCGCCACCGCGAGGCGGCGAGTACGGGAGCGAATAGTGAGCTCGTACCCCGTGACGCCGACGATCACGACGAGCCACAACGCGGCCATCAATGCAAAACCTTCGCGGCGCCTTGGACGATTGGCGTTCATCGACGCCCACCGAGGGCAATGCGCATCGACTCGCCAAGCAGCGCGTGTGCGGCGCGGTCGGCGGGGTCAGTCGATGCGGAGTCGAAACGAACACGCAGCTCGACCGCTGCTGGCAACACGGAAGTGGAAATCCAGCTTGACTGCCACTGCTGCCGCGTGACGACACTACCGAGATAGCGCACCTCGAATCCGGCCGCATCCGGCGCCAGCGCGACGACCATCGGAGCGCCGCGCGCGCGAAACGGCGTGAGCTCGGCCACCAGTCCTCGCGCACCCGCGCTGTCGCGCTGCATGCGGATGCGCACGCGCGTGCCGGCCTCCGCGACGCTGGTGCGCGCCGTGGTGATGAACGTGAGGTCGGCACCGATGGTGTCGCGTAATCCCGCGATCGCTCCGCGAAATTCCGCGTCACCTTCCGTCGTGAGGCGCGATTGTGAGACCCAGGTGCGCAGTGTGCCACGCACGGCCGCGGCGGCTGATATGGACTCGATGCCGCGACGGCTCTGCTGGTCGGTGAGAAACCCGAGCACTGTCGCGCCAGTTGCGAGCGCCGCGCCGGCGACCGTCAGCGCAACGACGACCTCGAGCAGTGTCATTCCTTTTCGCCCGCTCACGGCGCTACCTCGGCGCGATAGCGGCGCGTGCGCAGGGTGTAGACGTCACTACCGTCGTGTACGCGGACCGTTACGTCGTAGAGCCCGCCACTCTGTTCAACCCGGCGGGCCTCCGTCTCCCACGTGGCCGTCTCGTAAGGCGCGTTGAACGTTCCGCGCGCGAGCGAGTCGGGCAGGCGCTCTAACGAGCCCGGCGCGAGATCCACCGCGGCAATGCGCTCCGCCGCGAGAACGGATAGCGGCAACCGCTCGGCCGCCACCACATCGGCGCGAACCGTTGCGCCGTAGGCACCAAGCACACCGACGCACACGAGTCCGATGATCGCGAGCGCAACCACCGCTTCCAGCATCGTGAAGCCTCGACGGCGGCGCTTAATGCGCGCGGCCATCGTCGATGGTGATGTCGCCGGTGAATGCGTTTGTCCGCACGGCGAGTGCATGCGCTCCGCGTACGGTGATCGCGGTCGCCGTCGTTGGCCCCGTGGGATCGAACCGCAGGACAATGCGCTCGGCGTTGTCGCCAGCGAGTGTCACACCGCCCGCCATGGGAAGCACGCTCGTCCTCGACGAATCATGTGTCGTGACCCAGATGCGGCCTTCGGAGGGCGAGAGCGTCAGCGTGGCTGGCGCCCCGGATTCGCGCGCCGTTTCGCGGGTTGCGATCAGCGCGTCGGCGAGTGCCGATGCGACGCGTTGTTCCGGGCTGCGGGCCGCGTCGCCGAGAAATGCGGGGACGGCCGCGGATGCTGTGATAGCGAGAAGGACGAGCACCACGAGCAGCTCAATCAGCGTAAATCCGGTGCGCATGCGTCGACGTGTCATCGCGCACCCCGCATCGGCGCGAGATTGATGCCGTAGATCGCTTGTACGAGTGCGAGCGCAATCAGCCCGACCACCATGCCGAAGACGATGATCAGCGCCGGCTCCGCAAGTGCAACGAAGCGCGCGGCGGAGCGTTTCGCGCGCTCCTCGAAAAGATCGGCGGCCTTCGTGAAGAAGCTTTCCAGCTGGCTCGATTCCTCGCCCGCCGCGACCAACCTCGCCAGCACGGACGGGAACAGCGTCCCCTCGGCAAATGCCGCGGCGGGGCTCGTGCCTTCACGCACGCGCGACCGAATGCGAAGTACTTCGCGCTGAGCCGCGGGGTCGTCGAGCGAGCGGGCTGCATCGTCCAGCGCAACGACAAATGGCGCGCCTCCGCCGAGCAGGATGGAGATGACCCGTGCGGTTCGCGCCGCGAGTACTTCGCGGTAGAAGTGCGAGACGAGCGGAAGGCTCAGGAACAGTCGGGAGCGTGTGTCGGCTGCGTCGCGTGACGTCGCGAGCCAGAGCATGAACGCGCTGAAAAGCACGAGCACCAGGACGATCGGCGCCACATAGATGCGCAGCGTGCGCGACAGTGCGAGCACGAACGCCGTGGATGCCGGCAATGCGCTCCCCGACGCCACGAAGAGTGCGCCGAAGCGGGGCAGCACGATCATGAGCAGTACGAGAATCGCCGCGCCTCCCACGAAGGCGAGTAGCGTTGGATAGATGGCCGCGGTGACAATCTTCGCGCGAAACTCCTCCTGCGATTCGATCGCATCCGCGAGCCGGGCAATGGAGTCATTGAGATTTCCCGCGCGCTCGCCGGCGCGCACGAGGCCCACGTACGACGCCGCGAATGCATGCGGGTGCGCAGCGAGCGCGTCGGCGAACGTGCTGCCGCGTTGCACGCGCAACTGCACGTCGGTGAGCGGGATGCGGAGCGCGTCGGGCGCGATGTCCGCGGCAACGCTCAGCGCGCGCGCGAGTGGCAGGCCCGCCGGCAGCAGCGCCGCCAGCGCACGCGTGAACTCCGCGAGGTCGCCTCGGCGAATGCGTGCACCGAACACTCCCGCGGGATTGGCGTTGGCCGAGACGTCGAGGACGATGAGGCCACGCGCCTGGAGGGCGTTCGTGGCGGCAGCGGGCGTCGGTGCTTCGACGACACCGGCTTCGCGCGCGCCGGCGCGGGTGAGCGCGCGGTAGCGCAGGAGCGGCACGCGCGCCTACTGCTTCCAGTTGGTGATGTCGGCGTTGTCGCCCGCGCCGCCGACGGCGCCATCCGCACCCATGGAGGAGAGGTCGAAGCTGGTCGGTGAGTGCTCACCGGGTGCGCGGAACACATACGGTGCGCCCCATGGATCCGCGGGAACTGGCTGGCGGAGGTATGGGCCGCGCCAGTTCGAGGGCTTTGGGTCGGAAGACGGCTGCTGCCAGAGTGAGCCGAGTCCCTGTTCGGTAGTGGGGTAGCGTCCGTTGTCGAGCCGGTAGGCGTCGAGTGCGGCGCTGAGCGTGGAGATCTGCGCCTGTGCGGCGACGTTCTTGGCGGTGTCGACATGCCGGAAGACGTTGGGCGCAACGAGCGAGGCGAGGATCGCGATGATGACAACGACGACGAGGACTTCGATGAGCGTGAAGCCTGAGCGGAGCGGGGACCGGCGTGTGCGGCGCATGCTTGTAAGGTATGGGCTCGGCGCCGCGGCCGTTACCTTCGGGGCGATAGCGGGCGTCAGAGGAAGGTCGCATAGGATGGCGTGAAGAGCCAAAAGGCAGGGATGTGAAGCTGTCCCAGGATCCCGTGCTTCGCTCTGGCGTTCGCGATCATGGCTCCTGCCCGTCCTCCCGCCATGCGCCCGACCTAATCGAACTCGCGGTCGGACAGCGGATCAAGGCGCCCTCCTGCATCCGTGAGCGGCACCGTGGCTTGTCCTGTATCGCGTCAATCTGAACCGCCAGTTCGCTGGCGAGGGCAATCGCTTCCAACGCCCTTCGGAGCCGCGCTGGTGAGCGCTCCCGAACGATGTCGATGCCGAAGTTGGGTCCCGGTCTTCCTCGAAGTGCGCGACGGACCACTGCCGCAGTCGCATCGGAGCATTCAGGTTATTCTCGGCTGAGCTTCTCTCCCAGTCGAGGCGGTTTCATCTCCTCCAACCACGTCACGTTCTGCGGCCCTGACTACGTCAGGCGCTTCTCACCACGATCGCTTGGCCCGCGGGCGCGGTATGAAGGTCGGGTGCCCCACCGCGTCCGCAGCAATGATGGGAATCGGGCTGCCCTTGACGCCCTTGAGGCTCGGCTGTCCCACCAGTTCCCGCCAGCGCGCCTCCGTCACGGCGAGCGCAGCGTGAGTCCACTGATTGACCCCAATCAGTGTGCAGGGCGGGTGAGGGAGGTCGGCCTCGGATACACTATCGTCTGGCCCGACCCACCCTTGTATAGTATGGACTCCAGGTGAAGCCACAGGTCTCGCACCGCTCCGCGACCAGGCCTGGTCCTTCCGGAAGGACGTATGGTGTCGTCGGGGTCTTGGGCACGAGCTCGAAGAACGCCCGGCGAACCGCCATCGCGCTCACGGATCTCGTCGTCCCGTCAGCGTCGCCTGCGTGCCCTGCTCGAAGATCATCGTGGCGCGCCCTGTTCCCGAGGCATCGGTGACGATACTACCGCGCGCCACGGGGGCAACGGCAGAGAGATCGAAAGTGGTCACGGTGGAATCCAGTGCGACCATCGCCACCGGATCGATGGGAACCCAGCGCTGGCGCGGCACCAGCATTTAGCGCTGCGCCGGAAGCAGGCCCGATTTGGCGAAGGAGAGTGTGTGGACTTCACCGCCGTTCACCGCCAGGTCGTAGGCGCCATCGGCCCGCGAGAGCGTCTGGCCGAACTCGGGGTGCCGCAGCACGGAGACCACCACGCCGACGGCGGGTTGGCCCTCACGCACATCACCAGTAGTGGCGGACTGTTCAACTTTCATCAAGGCTCGTCTTGTTGCATCGCTGACCGCGCCCTTTTCATAGGCGTCCACTCGAAGCAAAGCGGAATCGGCCCTTTCACCGAATCAATGTGTGGCGACAATGCCGGCACGTTCCGGCCATCACATGGGTCGAGGCTGGAATGCCTCTCACCGTGGTTCAAGGATGGCTCGGTCATTCCTCAATTCAGCAAACTGCCATTTATTCTGTCTTTGACAGGATGAAATGAGACTTCCATCATGAAGCATTTCGCACGAGGCACTCATGAGGAAGCCACGGAAACAGAAGCAGGCGACGGCACCGGCGGGATTTGAGACATCGGCGACACGACGACGGTGGACCGCGCTGGAGAAAGGCCGGATTGTGCGGCAGCACCTCCGCGACGGCGTCGCCGTAGCGGATCTGGCCGAGCAGACGGGCGCGGCGCCGGGCCTCATCCACACCTGGATCAAGCTCGCCCTCGAACGGCTCGAGGTCGCGCTGGACGACCGGAGCACGCGCGGGCGGTGGTGCGCAAGGACGCCCGCATCCGCCGCCTCGAGGAGGTGATCGTCGAGCTCTCGACCGAGGTGCTCACGTTAAAAAACGGACGTGGGGCGAGCTGACTGGCGCGCATGTCTCGCCCCCGATCACGCAGGAGGTCGTGGCTACCGTCCAGCGCTTGAAAACGCGCGCGGGGTTTCCCGTGGGCCGCAGCCTGACTGTACTGCACGTGTCGCGCGCGACGTACTTCCGCTGGGCTCAGGCCGGTGGCAAAGGCCCGCGGCCCGCGGCGGTCGTGCCCAAAGCGCACTGGATCACGCCCGCGGAGCGCGCGGCGATCATCGCCTATGCCCGCGCGCACCCGGAACTCGGGTACACGCGGCTCACGTACCAACTGGCGGATGCGGGCATCGCGGCCGTGTCCCCGAGCAGTGTGTACTCGATCCTCACGGAGGCGGGGCTGCTCGGGCGCTGGCAGCCCGTCCACGCGGCGCACCGCACCGGGTTCGTGCAGCCCACGCGCCCGCACGAGCAGTGGCATACGGACATCGCCTATCTCAACATCCTCGGCACGCAATACTTCCTGCTCGGCGTGCTCGATGGGTACTCGCGCGCGATCCTGCACGCCGAGATCCGCCGCCCGATGACGACGACCGATGTCGAGATCATCCTTGAGCGGGCCCTGGCCACGCTCCCGGCCGACACACCGCGTCCGCGGCTCATCACCGATAACGGCAGTCAGTACGTCTCGGCCCAGTTCACGCAGTACCTTCGCACCACGGGGCTGTCGCACAGCCGCACGCGCGTCGGGCATCCGCAGTCGAACGGAAAGTACGAACGGTGGAACAAGACGGCGAAGGATGAATGCATCCGCCGCATGGCACTCGGCGGCCGGGACGATCCCGACGCACTCGCCGAAGCCCAGCAGGTCTTCAGCGGCTACGTCACGCACTACAACACCGTGCGACCTCACAGCGCGTTGCACTACCTCACGCCGGCCGATTACTTGCGCGGGTCCGCGCACGTCGAGGCCAAGCTCACGGCGCGGGCCAGTGCCTACCGGGAGGCCGCCGCTACGCGACGCCAATATTGGAGTTCATATCGGACCACCGCATCAGCAACTCCGCTAATGCGGACTTCGGAAAGTCTCATTTCCGCCTGACCATCACAATTCTGGGTCTTCTCCCAATCGAGTGGGCAATTCAGACCATTCTCACAGCTCAGGAAGCATGCAGGTAAGGACTTTGAGGCGAAGATATTCAGGATCGCGAAGGCCGTAGGCGCGGCGTTGGAGCACTCGAATCTTGTTGTTTAGTCCTTCGACAAACCCGAGCGATACCTTGTTCGCCGGCTCGCAATACGCCGCGATCCCATCCCAGTGCCGCTCGATCATCTCCGCAAAGTCCTCGTACGGTTTCAAGCGCTGCCACTTCAGCGCCGCACGCCACTGGTCGAAAAAGCGCCGCGCCCAGCCTTCGCGTCGATAGTCCCAGAGTTGGCCGAACGATTCCTTCAGGAGATACGCGGTATTGAGTCGCTTGTTCGCGGCGAGCAGCAGTTTCAAGCTCTGGCGACCCTCCAAGCTCAGATTTTCCCGATGGGCGAGCAGTGTGTACTTCTGGCCTTTGATGAAGCGTCGGTTCTTCCCGGTGAGGCGTTTGTACTCGCTCTTTCGCACCCGATCCAGCGCGTCGCCCAGATGCCGGAGCACATGAAACTTGTCGAAGAGAATCTTCGCCTTCGGGGCATTGCTGTGCGTCGACGCGGAGAACGCGCGCCACATATCCATCACGGCCAGTTGGACACGGGCGCTCTTCGGCGGGCCCAGCCACGCAAAGAACTGATCTAAGCTGGCGGCAGACCGGTCCTCGCCCCCAAACCAAATCGGGCGGCGTCGGACCAGGTCGCTCACGACGATCCGATAATTGTGCCCTTTTCGAATGGATATTTCGTCGATGCCGATCGCCCGCGGCCCCGGTGTGCCTAAACGTCGGAGCTGCTCGCGCATGTATTGCATTTCGAGCCGCTTGACGGTCTTCCAGTTCAGATGCGTCTCGCGCGCGACATCCTCGATGGTCGACGCCCGGCAGCGCCGGCCCACGAAAAGGCAAAGCGTTTGGTGTAGAAGGGCGAGTCGGCGAGGAAGTCGAGCCGCTCCTGCTTCACCCCGCCGCAGCGCCGGCAGGCCACGCGCCGGAGCTCGATGTCCAGGTAGATCCGGCGATCGCCCCCGAGAGATCCCGCACGCGGCGCGTTGTTCGGTCGTACCAACTGTGATGCAGGAGACCGCACACTCCGCAGTACGTTTTTTTGAGCGCCGGATGAGGGTGAGGACCCGCGCTCCTGGGTCTCCGAAGATTCCGGTGACCGTTGGGCTGGGCCGAAACCCGGGGAACCGGTACAGATCCCAAAGTCGGCGCTTCCGATGACGTCGTGGCATCTGCGAATCATGGGCAGGCGGTGCACCTCCGCAAGATGCCGCAGCCCCGTCGCCTCATCTGGCCTCCGCCTGACTTCTTATCCAAATTCACCCACTCGATTGGGAGAAGACCCTTTATTCTGATTTCGCTCCTGACCACTCGTTCGCGATGCCACTGGTGGAGAGGGCCGCGAACAGAGCGCAGGGCACCAGCGTAAATTCCAAAAGGACAGGATCGAGCACGAAGAAGGCGGATTGGCGTTTGAGCCGACCCGCCTTTTTCGTTTTATCCCATTCGCGGCTTCCTTCGAGCGAGATACGTCCCCGTCAGTCGACGCCCAGACGATGATCACATCCCGGCATGAATCGCTCTGCACATCTGAACGCTATCCTGGACTGAGGAAGGCGAATGACGGCGGGCTACCCTCGACACTGGTACGCACCTGGTCGGTCATTGCGAAGTCGGCGCGGGGAGCGAGTGGCCTGGTCCAATCAGCGGGTCGCCCGTTGCTCGACGTGCGCCGCGTACGGTTACAGTCAGGGTCGCGCTCGTAGTAGCCACCTCAACGCCATCCTGCTCTGCGTTTAAACTCCCTGACGAAATGGCAAAGAATCAATCCATCTCGCCAAATCTAGAACCGTGTAGACGCCTGCAAGGTGCGGATCTAATGCTTTCCAATCGCCCGGCAGGAGTCGTTGGCACGACTCAGCAATACGTAGCGCCGCAAATCGCAGGTCTGGATTTTCCCAATCTTCGTCGTCAGGCAAGCCCAATCCATATGCGGAAAGCTGGTCGTCCGTGCGAACGGCAAAACGGAGCACGCCTGTGCCTGCCATGACGGCCTGCATTTGCGCGTACGTTGCCTCAGCCACAGCGTGCGATATTCCTTGAGCGAGCGCATCGCGTAGGAATCCCGACTTGGTGTCACCTCTTCGCTTCCGCTGCATCCTGTACGCCGTGTACGGAAGCGCGATCCATCCCCAACGGGGTACAATGGTAACTATCACGGAGAGCAGGAGGGCGAGGCCGACGAGTATCCAGTACGGCATGGTTAAAATGGGATGAAGGGGATGTCACTGCCTCCCGATTTCATTGCCCCGGCGATAATCTGCTGGAAGGTCTTCCCGTTTGCGAAATATTGCCAGAAGGTCGCCCCCACAGGACTCCAGCTGCCCTGCGCCAGATTCCGCGTTTGAATGAACATCCGCTCCTCTTCTGGCGTGAGCGCTTGACCGACAAAGCGAGCGAAATACCGTGCGTAAGAGAGAACGTACGCAATCGCGCCCTCCTCGGCGCCTCCCTCAGCCATCACTCCGTACATGAGCGGGAGCACCGCGCGAACCGTTACGATGTATGTGGCTCGAACGGCAAGGCCTTGGACCATTCTGCCTATCGACAGACTACCCGCTGCACTCGTTTCGAGCGTCGCGCTGATGTCTTCTGCCGCTTCCTCCTCCGGTAGTGAGGTGGCTCCTGAGGGATCGACATTGTTGATCGGATCGCCCGAAGCGTAGCGGTACAGATTTGTTTCGCCGGACTCGAGAAGGACTGGGTCTGGAGTTAACCAACGCTCCGTCGCCGCGTCGTAGTCC
>JALYVY010000356.1 GCA_030852985.1 Gemmatimonadota bacterium
GAAATGGACTGGGAAGTCTATCCCCCGGGCCTGACTGATACACTCGTCTGGTTCCGCGATCGATACGGTGACATTCCCGTTTATGTAACCGAGAACGGTTCCGCGTTCGCCGATCCGTCTGCGGCGAACGCAGAAGGAATCGTCGACGATCCGGAGCGGGTCGCATACTTGCGAGCCCATATCAACGCGGTGCGCAACGCGATTTCCGTGGGCGTGGACGTGCGCGGGTACTATGCCTGGTCGCTTCTCGACAATTTTGAATGGAGCGCGGGCTACGCGAAGCGCTTCGGCATCGTCGCGGTCGATTTCCTCACGCAGGAGCGTACGCTCAAGGCCAGCGCATGTGAGTACGCCAAGATCATCAGGACTCACGGCGCCGCGCTCCTGCGGTGAGATTTCGCTGAGTGTAAGTCGGCCCACTATCGGCGCCCAGAACTACGGTCACGACATGGTTGCACCCGTCGCGAACGATGTCGAATTGGACGGCCCCATTCTCCACGCTCACGAGTGATGCGTCGCCATCCAGCGTCGCAGTCGTCGCACCGTCCGCGCCAGTTCGCGTTACCACGATCTCATACTCGGTTACTCGATCCGGCAACTTGTAGCGCACGCTGAAGCCAGGCCACGCATCAGGAATGCAGGGCCGAACGATCATGGTTTGCCCGCCACGCATCTCGATCCCGAGCACCGACTCCAGCGCGACGCGATACATCCAGCCCGCAGATCCGGTGTACCACGTCCAGCCGCCCCGCCCTACGTGCGGCGCAACTCCGTACACGTCGGCCGCAACGACGTAAGGCTCGGCCTGGTAAACTTCGACCTTGTCCGAAGTGCCACCACGCGTCACCGGGCTCAACATTTCGAGCAGCCGTGCCGCGCGCTCGTGCCGCCCCATCTCCGCGAGTGCCTTCACGGCCCAGAGAGCGGCGTGCGTGTACTGCCCGCCGTTCTCGCGCACGCCGGGTAGATATCCCTTGATGTAACCCGGATCGTGAGTCGTCCTGTCGAACGGCGGAGTCAGCAGCCTGATTATTCCATCGTCCTCGGCGACAAGGTTCGCTTCCATCGCATCCATCGCCTGCGTCGCGCGGTCCACGGCTGCAACACGCGAAATAACGGCCCACGACTGCGCGATTGCGTCAATCCTGCACTCGTCACCCGACGCTGTGCCCAATGGCGTGCCGTCGTCGTAGTAAGCTCTGCGGTACCATGCGCCGTCCCATCCAGCATCGTTGAGCGCTGCGTCGAGCGCGGCGCTGTATTCCGTGTAACCCGCGGCGCGCGCTGCGTCGCCGCGCCGCTCACAGATGGGAGTGAAGTCTTCGAGAATGCGGGACAGGAAGAATCCCAGCCACACACTCTCGCCTCGCCCCTCGCGACCGACCCGGTTCATGCCGTCGTTCCAGTCGCCGGTGCCCATGAGCGGAAGTCCGTGAGCTCCGCGCGTCAGCGATCGATCCAGTGCGAGACAGCAATGATCGTACAGACTTGCCGGCGACACACCGGTATTGGGGCGCATGAAGATCTCGTCTTCATCGGGCTCCAACTCGGGGCCGGTGACGAAGGGGACAACTTCGTCCAGAACAGCCCAATCGCCCGTAACGCCGACGTAATACGCCACCACGTACGGCAGCCACAGCAAATCGTCGGAGAAATGTGTGCGTATTCCCTCGCTCGCCGGCGGATGCCACCAGTGGAGCACGTCACCTTCCACGAACTGATGCGCGGCGTGGAGCAGTAACTGCTCGCGCGTGCGCTCGGGAGCCAGATGAATCAGCGCCGCCGCGTCCTGTAGCTGATCGCGGAATCCGTACGCACCACCAGACTGGTAGAACGCCGACCGTCCCCAAATCCGGCAGCTGAGGTTCTGGTATGCCAGCCATCCGTTGACCATCAGGTCGATTGCCGGCGACGGTGTGCTGATCTGGACGCCACTCACGAGCTCGCACCAGAACTCACGCGCACCTTCCAGCGCTGCATCGACAGCCGCCGGACGACGATATCTGTCCAGGATTTCATCTGCCACAGAACTGCTGGTGCACTCGCCGAGCATGAATGTGCACTCGGCCGATGAGCCAGGCGCTATCGTCAGCCGCACCTGGAACGCCGCGCAATGATCGCCGCTAACGCCGCGGGCTTCGTCGCGCGGCAGGTCGGATCGCAGAGCCGCGGGAGCCTCCGCCGAGCCGTAGGGCCCCAGAAATGCACGACGATCGGTGCCGGCGGAGACGGTCGATCCTTCATCAGAAGGCACAGCGGCGGCGAATGCGACGAGCGACGTGAATACTCCGGCATCCGAGCTCGTAATGCGGATCACTCCGTCGTCACCCACTTTCGGCCGGACGTGCGGCGCCGTCTCCCATGCAACGCCGCCGAGTACGAGTTGCGAGTACGAAAACACGGTCAGTTGCCGCGGCGCGACCCCAGTGTTCTTTATGCGAACTCTCGTCAACTTGACCGCGTCTTCCCGAGGGACGAACACAGTGGTCTCCTCGACAAGCGTCGCCGTTTCATGCACGTACGTCGTGTAGCCAAAGCCGTGACGTATCTCGTAGCTGCCAGCGCCGGCGAGTGGGCCTGGAGTGGGGCTCCATGCTTTTCCCGATTCCTCGTCACGGACGTATAACGCTTCATTCTGGGGATCGATCACGGGATCGTTCGACCACGGAGTCAACCGATTCAGCCTGCTGTTGACGCACCACGTGCAACCGGCCCCGCGTTCACTCGCAATGAATCCGATCCGTTCATTCGCGATGACGTTAACCCACGGTTGCGGTGGAAGCCGCAGTCCGCGATCAGTCCGTTCCGGGCGGATGACGTACTCCGTCCCATCCCTGGAGAATCCGCCATATCCGTTGAAGAATCGCAGCTCCCCAGATTCTCGCGGAAAATGTGCCGGTGCGTCAGCGACATCGGCCTGTACGAATTGTGGAGGCGGCGACGACGTCACGTCGAGCGACCCGTCGCCACCTGGCGCGATCAGCGCACTAGCCTCGTCAAAAATGCCGACATCGGTATCGACCACGCCCTTCCCGCGAGAGCGTGGCGCGCGCTCGGCAGACCCGTACACCGCGGCGCCAAGCGCGCGGTGCCAGCGCGCAGAACCGCCCGCCGGCACGGCGAGCCCACTCGCTCGGGTTGCAGCAGCGTCAAATACTTTCTGCGATGCCGCCGTACCTCCGTTCGCGATCTCTGCGACAGCGGACTCGGCTTCCGCCCGATCGGCGCCGGCGCCGATAAGCCAGAGCATGGTCTCGGATTGGCCCGGCGGGATCATGACAGTCCGCCGTATTGCCAGCACGGGATCGAGAACGTTGCCGGTGGAGCCCGAAAGCGTTTCGTGTGGCATCATGGCGCGAGGTGTGGCGAGCGACCGGCCGCGTCCAATGAACTCTGCCCGATCACTCTCCACGCCGGCGG
>JALYVY010000034.1 GCA_030852985.1 Gemmatimonadota bacterium
TAGATCTCCATGCCGTATGGATCGATCGCTGTCAGTGCGAGCGCTTGGTGACTCCGCCAATTGACGGGAAGCGCGACATGCAGGTCGCCTACACCTCGCGCCGGAACGCTCGGCGACGCAATCGTGCCGTGGGCGGCCACAATGTGACCGACGGCGCTGCTGCCCGGGCCGGGAAAGTCGCGAAGCTGCCAGCTGAACTTCAGCTTGTTCAAGTCCGTGTTGTCGTAGCGGTTCTCGACGCGCAGCGTTCCATCGAACGTCGCGGGCATGCGGCTCTGCTCGCCGCGTGGGATATACACGGGAGACCACAACCGCTTCACCGTGTAGAAGCTCGCTTCCTTCTCGCGGTACGGCCCAAGGAGTCCGTCGGGCGCCCGGTTACCGGAGACGTCGATGCGACCACCCTCATCCTCACGGACAATGCCCTCATCGGCGAACGACCAGATGAAGCCGCCGAGTCCCACCGGACTCGCGAGGGTGGCGTTCCACCATTCCTCGAGTCCCGCGCCGCCGCCACCGTCGTACAGGCCGTGCATCATCTCCGTCGGCATGATGAGGTCGTCGCCATGGAAGTACCAGGCGGTGCAGCAATCGTACTGCTCGTAGTGGCCGGTGTTGATGCCGCCAAAGTTCTCCCACGGATGGATGACGGTGCGCTTCTGCGGATCATACTTCGCAAACTCGCCGTCGAGCGCGCGATTCCATCCACCCTCATTGCCATTGTCCCACAACACGATCGACGGATGGTTGACGTCGCGATCCACCAACTCGGGCACGAGCGGGATGCCAGCCGCCGTGCTGTATGACTTCTGCCAGCCCGTGAGCTCGTCGAGGACGTAGAGGCCGAGTGAATCGCAGACGTCAAGGAAATGCGAGTCCGGCGGGTAGTGTGACATCCGCACCGCATTCATGTTCATCTCCTTCATCAGCTTCGCGTCCATGATGCTCAGCGTCTTGTTCGTGGCGCGGCCGGTCGTGGGCCAGAACGTGTGGCGGTCGCTTCCCTTCAGGTGAATCGGGAAGCCATTGACGTAGAAGCCGTCGTGCAGGCGCACTTCGACGGTGCGAAATCCGAATTTCTGGATGACCTCATGCGGTGCCGACCCAGCGCTCGCGAGGCGAAAGCGGACGCGGTAGAGATTCGGCCATTCCGCCGACCATTGCTTCACGCCGGGGATCGTCGACTTGATCGTCACGCGCGAGTGCCCTGCCGGAACGTTCACGGAGAAGGGCGCACCGACGGCCGAGCCACTCAGGTTTTCCACCTGGGCGGTGAGACGCGTGCCGCTGCGCGCGCTGTCGACATCGACGTCCGCGCTGAAGGCGCCGGTATGCTTCGCGTCAATGGCCACATGCGCGATGTGCTGAATCGGGGTCGCCTCGAGCCAGACTGGCCGGAAGATGCCACCGAAGAGCCAGAAGTCAGATTGCCGTTCCGCGCGGTTGATCGAGCTATCCTTTGAGAACTTTCTGACCGTCACGTCGAGTTGGTTGTCTTCGCCCGGTTTCACGAGATCGGTGACGTCGTACCGGAACTCGTAGAAGCCTCCACGATGCGTCGGTCCTGCGGAGCGTCCGTTGATGCGCACGTCGGTGTCGGTCATCGAGGCACCGACGACGATCGTCACATGTTTGCCGCGCCAATCGGCGGGCACGCGGAAGGCGTGGCGATACTCGCCGACACTGTCCGGAGCGGGCGTCTTCGACCAGTCGTCGCTGTACTTGTAGGTACCGAAGCCCTGCATCTCCCAGTTCGACGGAACCGGAATGGTCGACCACACCCCCGCCTTGCGTCCGCCACTCACGCGGAAGTCCCAGTTCACGGTGCTGTCGCTGCCAGTACCTGACAGATACTGAACGACGGTGGTGTTGCGCGCGCCTTGGGCGTGCGCGCGAGGCGCCGCCATGGTAACAAGAACGAGCGCGGAGAGCGCGACGTGCTTGAGGAGAGCCGAAGAAGGCATGGAGGGATGACTGGTGGGAGAAGCAGGGAAAGCAAAACAGTAACGCGCCCGGCGCGAAGGACGCTGCACCCAGCGTAGAGCACGGTTTGTCAGATCAGGGCGGCCATCAGGAGCACCATGGCCATGCCGGTCAGGGCCACGGTCAGCTCCATCAGCGTCCAGGTGCCGAGCGTCTCGGTAACCGTCAGGTTGAAGTATTCCTTGAACATCCAGAAGCCTGTGTCGTTGAAGTGGGAGAACATGAGACTGCCCGCGCCGGTAGCGAGCACCATGAGCTCCGGACTTGCCCCGCTGGCGCGAATCATCGGGCCGACGATGCCGGCAGTCGTCATGCCGGCCACCGTTGCCGACCCCACCGCCAGTCGCATCAGCGACGCGATGCCGAACGCGAGCAGCAGGGGATTGAGCTGCAGGTTCGCAGCACCGTGCGCCACGTAGTCGCCCACGCCGGCGTCGCGCAGTACCTGGGAAAATGCGCCCCCCGCGGCGATGATGAGCAGGATCATCGCGATGCCCGACACGCCTGAACGAACCGTCTCCATCAACTCCGCCATGCCTCGACCGCGACGCGTGCCGAGCGTGTAGAGTGCGACGAGCACGGCGACGAACACGGCGATGTTCGCGTTGCCAAGGAACTTGGTGGCGACGACGAACGCGCGCAGCCGCGGATCCGGCACGGCCGCCAGCAGTCCTGCATGGAAGTCGTAGTCCGCACGGAAGGGATCGATGCCGCTGGTATTCGTGGCGGCGTCCACTAGCGCGCCGAAGAGCATCAACGCCACCGGAATGAGCATCGTGCCCATGCTGACCGCCACACCAGGAAGTTCGCGAGGCACGGCGTCGGCAAGATCACGCAGCCCTGCGGGCGGCGGCGCGTTGCGCATGGGCAGGCGCGCCAGCACGCGCGAGAGCCCGATGCCGCCCACGAGACACGCGGGAATCGCCGCCACCAGGCCGAGCGCGAGTGTTCGGTTCACGTTGGCGCCGTACGCGAACGCCATGAACGTGGGTGCAGGATGCGGTGGCAGGAATCCGTGCGTCACCGAGAGGGCCGACGCGAGCGGGATGCCGAGGTAGAGCAGGGGGAGGCCGGTCGTGGCGGCCAGGCCGTACACCAATGGGATCAGGACGATGAAGCCCGCGTTGTACAGCATGGGCAACCCCACGAGCAATCCCGTCGCGGCCATCGCGAACTGGATACCGCGCATCCCCGACTTCGCCACCAGCCACTGCGCGATCGCGCGCGCCGCCCCACTCTCCGCCACGAGCTTGCCGAGCATCGCGCCAAAAACGAGTATGAGCGCGATGCTGCCAAGCGTAGAGCCAATGCCCTTCAGTACGGATTGCAACACGGACAGAACGTCCATGCCATTCAGCAGCCCGACCACAAACGACGTGATGATCAGCGCGAAGAACGCGTCGAGCTTCACGACCAGCACCAACACGAGCAATACGGCAATCGAGATGAAGACCGAAACGAGTGGCATCCGGATGGCGGAGTGGTGGGAGGTGATGCGGCTCCGGGAAGCTCCGCGTATGACACAGCGCGGGCAAGGCGTCGCGGCGCCGTCATCCTGCACGGACCCGCGCGCATGAGGCGCGGCCACGCCGCGGTCGCATCGCTCGCCGTGATGGCCGCCGGTGCGCTCCTGAGCGGATGGGGTCGCGCGGAGCCGCCGGTCGATCACATGGTCGTGACCATTCACACCGACCAGCAATATCAGGCCATCCACAGCTTCGCCGCGTCGGATGCGTGGAGCATCCAGTTCCTCGGGAAGTACTGGCCCGATTCGCAACGCGACCGCGCCGCTGACCTGCTCTTCAGCACGAAAATGCGGGCCGATGGATCGCCCGTCGGCATTGGGCTGTCCGCCTATCGCTTCGAAATCGGGGCGGGGAGCGCCGCGCCCGGCGACTCCAGCCGCATCAGCGATCGTTGGCGCCGCGCCACCGGATTTCTCCAGCGCGGCGGGTCTTACGATTGGAGCCAGCAGGCCGGCCAGCGCGCCTTCATGCGAGCGGCCAAGGCCCGCGGGGTGAACACATTCATCGGCTTCGTGAACAGTCCTCCCACCGCACTCACTCGAAACGGTCGCGCCAATTCCTCCGGCGGCGACTCGGCCAACATCGCCCCGGCGCGGTATGCCGAGTACGCGAAGTTCCTGGCAAACACGGTGGTGGAGCTGGAGCGCCGCGACGGCATCCGGCTGGACTACCTCAGTCCATTCAACGAGCCGCAGTGGGACTGGCTGAATGGTCAGGAAGGGTCCCCGTGGCGTGTGGACGAAATGGCCGCGATGACACGCACGCTGAGCAGCACGCTCCTCGCCGCCCACCTGCCGACCAGGATCTCCCTCGGCGAGTCGGGGCGGATGAACTTCGTCTACGAAAAGGGAGACAAGCCCACCCGCGGAGAGCAGGTACAGGCGTGGTTCGGGCGGGGGTCGCCGTCCTGGATCGGCGACTTGCCCAACGTGGTGCACGCCATCGCCTCGCACAGCTACCACACGACGTATCCGCGCGATACGCTCCGCGCGGTCCGCACGCGCCTGCACGCGGCGATCATGGCGGTCGATCCGAGTCTTCAGTTCTGGCAGACCGAATACTGTGTGCTCGAGACCACACCACTCATTCGCGGGCGCGGCCGCGATTCCACGATCGATGCGGCGCTCTACATCGCCGGCATCATCCACGCCGACATGGTCTATGCGCAGGCCAGTGCGTGGCATTGGTGGATCGCAGTGACGCCCTACGACTTCAAGGACGGCTTGATCTACATGGACCGCGACACACTCACCGGCACAGTGCGCGATACGAAGATGTTGTGGGCGATGGGCCACTTCTCTCGCTTTGTGCGCCCCGGGATGCGCCGCATTGGCGTGGACGTGACGGGCCCGGGCGCGGACAGCACGGACGCTGAGCTCCAGGTGAGCGCGTATCGCGATCCGTCGTCCGGCAATGTGGTGACGGTGCTGTCCAACCGAAGCACGGTCGATCGTGAGGTGGCATTGCGCGGTGCGAGAACGCAACCCATGCGCATCTACCGCACGACGAACGAACCGGGTGTGAATCTGTCGTACAGCGGAATCGTCCGCCCCGGCGGAACGCTGCGCATGCCCGGCCGCAGCCTCGCGACATTGGTTACCGTCGGCGTGCGGTGAGCGGACCTGAGTTCCTCCAGCAGGGGAAAGCATGGAACAGCATCCTAATACGGAGGACACGGAGGAGAGCGGGCCCGAGGTACGTGGGCGCTGCGCTCTTCCGCTTTCCTCCGTGCCCTCCGTGTCCTCCGTGGTAAATCGCTTTTGTTTTTCAGTGCTACGGTCTTGCTGCTCCATAGGCATCCTGCCCAGAACACCGCGTGCCGTCCAACGTGTTCGCGGAAGCGACGCGCTGCCGCTGGCACGCAGCACGCCCGATCTCGTATCCTCGAACGCGTAGGCAGCCGCCCCTCAGAGAAAGAGGCCATCGTGACATGCACCATCACAAGAAGACTGCTCGCCTTACCCGTGTTCTGGTTGGCGCTCGTCGTTGGCTGCGCGTCCAATGGCAACAAGGTAGGCATGCGCCCCGAGCAGTTGGGCGCGTACCGCTTTACCGAGCATGTCGGCGAGGACATGGAGCTCGAGGGCATCTTCGTCATTGAGTCGGACACCGTGTCCATTGAGGCGACACCGGGCCTCTGCCGCTACGACCGTGATCGCTCCAATGCGCTCGCGATCAGCTACATCTGCGGCGATGTCTTCTACACGTTCGATCGCACCGATCCACTCCGCACGGCGCGATATTCGGCCGTGGTGCACCTGAGGGAGTTGGTATCCACGTGCGTTCGGTATGCCGTCACCTCCACCGGCCGACAGGTCTGCGCAGAGACACGCAAGGAAACAGTCTTCCGCGATGCTCGTCGCTCCGGCCTGTTGCGCCCGCAGCGCATGGCGGACGACGATCCGAATCGTCCGTGAGCTGACCGCAAGCATTCACGCCCACAGACTCGATCCTCCGCAATGGTGGATGAAGCCAGGGGCGGGTGCCTGAAGAGCGAGGCGGCGCAGCCGCCGAAGCGGGCTACCAGCTGAAGAGCGAGGCGGCGCAGCCGCCGATGCGGGCTCTCGATGCCCTCGCATTCGGTCCACCGCCATGCGATACTGCGCCAGACTCGATCGATCTCCTCGACACCTGACGCGTGCATCCATTCGTTCGCCGGCTCGCCGCCTCGCAGGAAACGGGACTTGTGATCGTGCTCGTGCTCGTGACACTCGCACTGACCCTGCTCGCCGGATCGCACATCGACCGCTCGTCCGGCGTCTCGGTGAACAACTTCTGGAATGCCAACACGCTGGTGCAGACCGCCACCGACGCCAGCTTCTTCGCCATGATGGCGATTGGCGCCACGATGGTCATCATCTCGGGTGGAATCGACCTGTCCGTCGGATCCATCTACGCACTGGCCGGCGTCATCATGGCCATGACGCTCCGCTCCATGGGCCCCATGGGCGACGGCACCACCGCATGGACCGCACTCGCCATCTGCGCCGGCATCGGCTTGCTCTGCGGCCTGCTCAACGGCGCCCTCGTCGTCATACTGCGCGTCCACCCCTTCATCATCACGCTCGGCACCATGTGGGTCCTGCGCGGCGTCGCGTTCGTCACCACCAAGGCCGAGAGCATCCTCGTGCCCACCTCGCTCACGCACGTGGCGAAGGCGTCGCTGGGCATGTCCGTCGGGCTTTACCCGGTGCCCATGCTCGCGATGGTCGCGCTCACCATCATCGGCGCGATCTACCTTACACGCACCGTGATGGGCCGGCACATCTTCGCCTTCGGTGGGAACGTCGAGGCCAGCCGCTTCGCCGGCTTGTCGCTCGCACGCATCCAGATCGGCGTCTTCGCCATCTCCGGACTCACGGCCGGGTTATCCGCCTACCTCGGCGCAAGCTTTTACGGCTCCGCCTCATCGGGTGACGGGCAGGGCTATGAGCTCTACGTCATCGCCTCCGCTGTCGTCGGCGGCGCGAGCCTCATTGGCGGCAAGGGCAGCGCACTCGGCGCCATGCTCGGCGCGCTCCTCATCGTGCTCATTCGTCAGTCGATTCGTACCTTGCACTTCGACCAGAACTACGAGTGGATCGTGATCGGCTGTGCCATCATCGTCGCGGTCGTCATCGATCAGTGGAGTACCCGCGTCACCGCCCGACGTCTTGGACGGTCGGCCGAAAGTTCGCGCGCCAGGGCCTGACATCAACTTCGTGGAGAATGGAATGACAAGAAGCATCAACTGGCGCGCGGCAGCGTGCGCGATGGGAATGGCATTGGTGGCATGCGGTGGATCGGCCGACAAGACGGCGACCGACACGACGGCCAAGGCTGGCGGTGCCGCCTCAACGGCGAGCGGCTCGAACAAGATCGTCATCGCGATGATCGCGAAGAGCTCCACGAATGCGGTCTTCCTCGCCGCTCGCACCGGCGCGGAAGCAGCCGCGAAAGAGCTCTCGCAGAAGAGTGGCGTACCGGTTGAAGTCATGTGGCTCACGCCGCCGCAGGAGGATGGCGAGGTGCAGGCCCAGCGCATTCGCCAGGCCGTGAACGACGGCGCGAGTGCCGTGCTCCTGTCCGCCTCCGATGCGGGCAAGGTCACAGGCGCCATCAATGACGCGGTCGACCGCGGCGTTCCCGTCATGATGTTCGACAGCGACGCGCCCAAGTCGAAGCGCTTCGCGTTCTATGGCGTCGACGACCACAAGACCGGCGTCACCACGATGTCCGAGCTCGCGAAGCAGCTGGGCGGCAAGGGAAAGGTGGCCATCCTCGCCGGCAACCAGAATGCGCCCAACCTCCAGATGCGCGTGCAGGGCGTGAAGGACGAGGCGAAGAAGTATCCCGGTATCACCATCGTCGGCACGTTCAACCACATCGAGACAGCGCAGGATGCGGCGGCGGAGGTCATTCGCGCCAACAACGCGTATCCAGAAATCACCGGTTGGGCGATGATCGGTGGATGGCCACTCTTCACGCAGACCTTGCTCACCGACCTCGATCCGAAGAAGCAGAAAGTCGTCGCAGTCGACGCGCTCCCAGACGAGCTCGCGTATGTCGAGAAGGGCATTGCGCCCGTGCTGCTCGCGCAGCCGGTCTATCTCTGGGGCGACGTCGGCGTTCGCACGCTCTTCGCCAAGGTGCACGACAAGAAGGACCCGCCCTCGGCGATCATGCCCATGGAACTGGTGCGCGTGTCGAAGGACAACCTCGGCACTTGGGCGCGGCAGCTCAAGGATTGGGGATTCACGAACATCAATCCGGTTTACCTCGCCCTCAAGCAGTAACCCCGCATGAGCGACGACGCCGTCCGCTTCGAGCACGTCGGCAAGAGCTTTCCCGGCGTGCAGGCGTTGACCGACGTGTCGCTGGCCATCGCGTCTGGCTCGTGCCACGCACTGTGCGGCGAGAACGGAGCAGGGAAGAGCACACTCGGCAAGATCCTCGCGGGCCTCCAGTCGCCCGACGCAGGGAAGATCTTCGTGTTCGGCCAGGAAGTGCATCTGCACACGCCGCACGACGCGATGGCCGCCGGCATCGGTATGGTGCACCAGGAATTGGCCTTCTGCGAGAACATGACCGTCGCCGAGAATCTGTGCCTCGGCGACATCCCGACGCGGCGCGGGTTGATCGACTTCGATGAGATGGAGCGCCGCGCGATCGCCCTGCTCGCCGACACCGGCACCTCGCTCGACGTCCGCGGTCGTCTAGGCGACCTCTCCATCGGCAATCGACAGATGGTGCAGATCGCCGCGGCCGTTGGCGGCGGTGCGCGCATCATCGTGTTCGACGAACCCACGAGCAGCCTCAGTCAGGCCGAGGCCGAGCGGCTGTACGAGTTGTTGGGAAGGCTGAAGGCCCGCGGAGTCACGTGCATATACGTGTCGCATCGCATGCCCGAGATCTTCGCGCTCTGTGATGCGGTGAGCGTGCTCCGCGATGGAGGTCACGTCGCCACCCGTTCAACCGCTGGCCTCACCGAGGACGAGCTGGTGGAGATGATGATCGGCCGCTCGATCGCGGCATACATCCCCACACCGCGCGACGTCCCGCATGGCGACGAGGTGCTGCGCGCCGAGGGACTCACGATTCCCGGGCGCTTCGAGGATGTGTCACTGACCTTGCATGCCGGCGAAGTCGTTGGACTTGCAGGCCTCATGGGCGCGGGACGGTCGGAAGTCGCGTGCGCGTTGTTTGGTCTGGACTCGCTCAGCGCCGGCCAACTGTTCGTGCGCGGCAAGCCGGTCGACATCCGCAATCCGCAGCAGGCGATCGCCCTGGGTATCGGCTTCGTTCCTGAAGACCGCAAGCGGCAGGGGCTCGTGCTCACGGAGAGCGCCATGCGCAACACATCGCTCCCCACGCTGCCGCGCCTGTCGCGCTTCACGTGGATCTGGCGCGCGCGTGAGCGAGCGCAAACGAGCACGCTCTTCGAGCGGCTGCGCGTTCGCACGCCGGGCCTCGACGCGGTGGTCGCTGGTCTGTCCGGTGGCAACCAGCAGAAGGTGGTGCTTGCAAAGTGGCTTGCGGCGAAACCGCAGATCCTGATCCTCGACGAGCCCACGCGCGGCGTGGACGTCGGAGCCAAGGCGGAGATTCACGCGCTCATCGGTGAGCTCGCCGCGCAAGGCACGGCAATTCTCGTCATCTCGAGCGAACTGCCAGAGGTGCTCCGTCTATCGGAGCGCATCATGGTGCTCCGCGAAGGCCGCCTGGTTGGCGAGGTCCGTCGCGAAGACGCCTCGCAAGAGACACTCCTGCGGATGATGGCCGGCCTGGCGGCGAGTCGGACTGTCTGACAGTCTGACCCGCAGCCGCTCCGCGGCTGCTCGTATGACAGCGGGTCGACTGACTGGTCATGCAGTCATGAGCTACACAACCCGGTCCTGCGCCGAGCAACGTTCGTACGCGAAGGCAGTGTTTCATGCAGCGTTCTCTGACCGCGAGGGACAAGCCTGTGTAGGCAACAGCTGTCAGACCTGTCAGTTGACCCGCTGTCAGACGAGAGCGCCGGCAAAGCCGGCCGCCCGGGTCAGACTGTCAGACTGTCCGACCCCTATTGTTTCACGGACACGCCCGCCTGCCCGCGCGCTTCCGCACGCACCACCAAACCGTCACGCGTGACATAAAGCCCCAGCACCGATAGCGAATCCACCGTCGCCGTCATCGTCAACGCATCGCCGATCTTCCGGTTCAGTCCTTCCAGCAACAACGACCGCCCGCGCTTCAGCACCGGCGCCGTGCTGATCCGCGCGCGGGAACGCAGCGCCTTGCGCAAGTCATCCGACTTGAGCCACGCGTACGACTGCAGCAACGGGTTGTCTGTCTGCACGTCGAAGTCGAGATCCGGCACCACGATCAGGTCGTGCGCGTGATCGATGCGCGGCGTGCCACTCAGGTGCACCGTGCCCTCCGCATCGCCCGCGAATACCGCCGTGACGCCCAGCCGTCCCTTCGCCTGCGGAATGATCGTGACGCTGCTGATGCTCACCGTGTGTCCCGACTGCGTAAACGACTTCTCGCTCAGCGCGTCCGTCAGCTCGCGCGAGGCTGTACCGTAGTCGACGATGCCGTCCATCACGATGTGGTAGCCGTCGGTGGCGGTATCGCGGCCCAACGGCGGCACGGCGAGGACGGCCACGACGGGCTCCGTGTGGCTCGTCACGATCGTCGGGTGCGCGTCGAGACTGACCGGCACCGTCAGCACGTTGCTCTGGCCATGCACCTTGCCAATGCTCAGCCGCTCCGGCGACAACACGATCCACACCTCCGGCGCCAGCTGAATCGGCTTCGAGAGCATCGCCCACCACTCGGCCACGTGACCCTTGAGGTCCACGCCTCCCACCTTGCGATCGATCATCGGAAGCTGGCTGGTGAGCCCCGCCTGTGCGGCTTCCACCACCTGCTCGGTGACGTCCTTGTGCAGGATGCTCACGTCGCAGTGGTCGCGCGGTTCCGTCGTCGCGGGACGCACGCTGACCACGCGCGCGTGTGAGACAAGGTGCCAGTTATCCGCGAGCGACAGCGGAGTCGCCAGCTCCACTACGAGCCGAGGACCGTCCGTCCCCCCGCCGCACCCCGCGCTGATGGTGGGCCCGATCACCGGCTTGATGTACCCGCGCGCCTGATAGGTGAGCGTCGCGCGCAGGTGCATCAGGTTGCCGTCAGCGAATGCCGTGAACGGACCGCGTACCGCCTCGTACGCATAATGGCGTCGGTCGTTGTCCCCCATCTGCTTCACGCTGTCGATCGACCCGAACTTTCGCGGAACGATCTCCTCGACGAGCTGCAATACCGCGGTGATATCGTACGCGAGCGGCACACTCAGGCGCGACGCGGTCGCGCGCGCCGGTGACGGCGCCACGTCAGGGGCATCCGGGAGCGTCGACGGCGCCTCGCGAGCGCAACCCGCAGCCACTGCCACGGCACCGAGCAGCGTCATGCGACGCACCCCCACGGCTATGCAGAACTGATGCAATGCGCCTCCCTGTTGAACGAAGGTTCGTTTCAACTCATGCAGCCGTGCGCCGCCCACGCACTGCGCGCGCGGATGCCTGACTCGACAGGCTCGAAGGAGGCACGAAGCACGCCGTCTCGCGATCCGCGCGCGCAAAGGGCGGCCGAGCCGTCATGTCGCCGACTCTGATCGTAGGGTGTTCGCCCAGTCGGGTGTCTGAAGTTATGGAAACCGGATCGGCGACCGTTCCGCCGGCTCGGACCGAATATCTGCAGTGACAGGGTCGAGCGCGCGCGCACCGGTGGGGGTGCACGTGAGTTCGGCTCCTGTTGCGCAGTTACTCCTCGATCACCAACCGCCGCCGTCGGGCAACCAGGGCGCGAGCTGCTCGCGAAGCTGCTTGAGCGCGCGTCCCATGCGTGCTTCCACGCTCTTCACCGAAATTCCCAGAACCGCCGCGATTTCATTGTAGGTGAGACCTCGCGTGCGGCTCATGTCGAACACCTCGCGCTGTGGCTCCGACAGCGACGCAATCGCCAGCGCCACCGCGCCCGCCAGCTCACCGGAAATGACGCGCGCATCGGCCGGCGGCGACTCGGACGGACCCCGGACATACGCCTCACCGCGCTGGGCCGTTCGCCCTTGCCGCAGCCGATTCAGCGCACGGTTGCGCGTCGCCGAGTGCAGATAGGCGCGAACTGGACCCGTCAGCTCCAGCGTGGATCGACGTCGCCACAGCTCGAGCAGCACATCCTGCGCGATCTCTTCCGCATGGGCCCGTTCGCCGAGCAGACGCATGCCGCTGACGACAAGCGCCGGGTAGTGTTCCCGGAAGATCGTCGAGTATGCGTCGTCGTCACCAGCCCGAAGTCGCGTCAGGAGTTCCGATTCGTCCACGTGGTCCGCGTCGCTGGTCATACGAGCTGGGGCGATGCATAATGTAACAATCCAGGGCCGCGCGCCCGACGGACGGTTCCATCGCTCACCAACGTACTGAGCCGCTCGCAAGGACGCCGTCCAGCCTGCCCCGCCGGCATGGGGTAAAAGACCATAGTGGTGTCTGAGTGACATGACCGATCAGCAGCACGCGCCTTTCGACCCGTC
Source organism: Gemmatimonadota bacterium (assembly GCA_030852985.1). Classification (GTDB taxonomy): domain Bacteria; phylum Gemmatimonadota; class Gemmatimonadetes; order Gemmatimonadales; family Gemmatimonadaceae; genus AG11. Next base: position 12,559 of record JALYVY010000034.1, read on the forward strand.
CGACGCGGACTGGGATGCCCTCGCTCAATTCCTCGCCGGCGAGGGGACGGCCGAGGAGCGCGCTGCCACGGCACGCCTGCTGGATCTGCATCCCTCGCGCGGGGCGCTGATGCGCGCGCTCAGCCAAGCGGTACGTGCCGACGAGCCGGTAGAGCCCAACGCCGCTGAAGTGGAAGAGGCCCTCGTCTCCGTGCGCGCGCGAGCGCAACAGGATCTGCGCATCGCGGAAGTTCCTCGGCGCGCCGCTGTCGTATCGCTCGACACGTATCGCTCTCGCTGGCGCGGCGCGCGGTTCGCCGCAGCGGCCGCTGTGCTGGTCGTCGCCGGAGGCGGCCTGCTGGCGCGCATCTACTTCTGGTCGCCCGCACCTTCTACGCCGGGCGCACTGAAGAACTACGCCACCGCGCCCGGCGTCATGGACTCGCTCACGCTGCCCGACGGAAGCCGCGTCCTGCTTGGCGCGGGTAGCCGCCTGAGCGTCGCCGCAGGCTTCGGCAGCCCCACGCGAGAGATGACGCTCGTCGGCGAGGCGCGCTTTACCGTCGTCCACGATGCGGCGCATGACTTTGTCATTCACACATCGGCAGCCACGGTGCGCGACGTGGGCACGGTGTTCTCGGTGCATAGCGACGAGGCGGAAGGCGCCCGTGTCGTCGTGAGTGAGGGCGCGGTGGAAGTCCGGGAGAAGTCCGGCGCCTCACGCCAGACACTCGGCGCGGGGGACGTGGCCGTCGTTGCGCCAAGCGGAGGGATCCAGGTGCAGCGCGCAGCCGCAGGAGCGGACGATGCGGCGTGGACGCAGGGTCGCCTCGTGTTCCGGGATGCGTCGGTAGCGCAGGTCACGGCCGACCTCCGCCGCTGGTACGGCGTCGAAGTGCGGGTGGACTCTTCCCTCGCGAAACGGCCCGTCACCGCCAGCTTCGATCGAGGTCTCTCCGCCGCCGACGTGGCGCGCATCGTCGCCGCCACTATCGGTGGGACGCTGCGGGAGGAGGGCGGCGTGCTCCATATCGTTTCGCTGCAGGCGGGCGCTACGGCGAAGTGATGGCGGGGGAACCGCGCGGGGGGTATCGTGTCGGATACCTCATGCGCATTTCCCCTCCGTGCACCCGCGCGTGCATCGCCGCTGTTGCCATCCTGCTGCTTCCCACCGGTGCCCGCGCGCAGCGTGCATGCGAGGATGCGCTCGTAGCGGCGCCGCCGGAAGGCTGGACACCGCCCCTCGACATCCGCTCCACGCTCCACGCCCACGACGTCTCCCTGCGCGAAGCGCTCGATCGCCTGAGCGCAGCCTCCGGAGTGCGTCTGGCCTATTCGGCGGATTTCCTTCCCGTCGACAGCCGAGTGTGTGTCGCTGCCGATGCCCAACCGGTAGGCGCGATCCTCGCCGCACTCCTGCGTGGCGGCGCGGTCGAGGCGACCGTCGTCGCGGGACGGGTGGTCCTATCGCCCACCTCGGCGACGGTGAAGACAGCATCACCCGCCACCGCCGGGGCGAGCGTGTTGGAACGCGTCGTGGTCACGGGCAATGCCATCGGAGTGCCGCGACGCTCACTGGTCGTTGGCATGGAGATCATTGATGGCGAGCAGCTCCGCCGGCAGGCGCAGGGCTCGCTCTCGGACGTACTCGATGCGGCAGTACCCGGACTGTGGTCGTGGACGCAAGGTCCCTCGGCGCTCGTGTCACAGTATGGAGGCATTCGCGGCGCGAGCTCGTTCAGCTCCAGCTCGCCCAAGATCTACATCGATGGAGTCGAGGTCGCGAACCCGCTGCTGGTGAGTCAGCTCAACCCCGATGTCGTCGACCGCATCGAGGTCATTCGCGGCCCGCAGGGGTCCGCGCTGTACGGCTCCGATGCGATCAGCGGCGTCATCAACGTCCTTACACGTCACGACGCTGGCACGACGTCGACGCCGATGCTGCAGATCCGCAGCATGGCAGGTGCGGCGAGCAGCGACTACGCGCCCGGCCTCGTCCCCACGCACGAACAGCGCTTGACGTTGCGCACGGGCACCAACGTGAAGTCGGCCGGCCTCGCGATGACGTATGGCCAGACCGGTGCGCTCTTTCCCTCCTCCGAAAGCAGGCAGCTCGCGGCCATGGGTGACGCGCGCGTGGTGTTGCCGAGCGAGACGTTGACCATGTCCGCGCGCATCTTCGACAAGAGCGCCGGCGCAGGACGGAACCCCCTCATTCCCGTTCCGGCCACCGTCGCAACGGATTCCACCGAGGTCGCCGGTACCGCGATCACCTCGGATGCCGCCGCGCAGTCGGTGCGCGAGTACACGGTTTCTACCGCCGCGGCATTCGCGACAGACGGACGCTGGACGCATACGCTCCTGGCGGGCGTCGATGGCTATCACCTGAAGAACGTTGCCGGCGCGACGAATCCCGTACCATCGCCTCTCGACTCCGCGCTGCGTGCGGCGCAGGGGTATGGTGATCGCCTCACGGTGCGTGAGTGCAGCGTCGCCCACTTTGGCGAGGAGGACGGACCACTGACGACCTTCACCGTCGGTGTCGAGCAATCAGTGCTCCGACAGGCTGGCACCGTCGCCACGCAGGTACCGGGCGCAGAAGGAGAGCGCTACAACACCGCCGTCGATCGCGTGGTGCAGACGTGGAACCACAATACCGGCGTGCTCTCGCAAGTGAGCACCTCTATCGACGACGCACTCTTCCTGACCGCCGGTCTGCGTGTCGAACGGAACGATGCATTCTCCGGGAACAATCGCTATCCGCTCCTCCCAATGGTCGGCATCGCCGCGGTACGCGATCTTGGCGGCGCCGAGGTGAAGTGGCGAGCAGCTTACGGACGGGGTATTCGTCCGCCACAAACTCCTGCACGAAGCGCATCGACCGGGTACGCGAACAACACCGCCTACACACCGGGCGGCGTGCTGCCGGCACTCGACCCCGAGGTGCAGGCCGGATATGAGACGGGCGTGGAGTTGTACTTTGGACGCGCATTCTCGATGCAGCTCACACGATTCGATCAGCACGTGACGGGACTCATCCAGAACGTGTCGCTGGCGATCGACACGCTCATGCACAATGGATCGATTCAGCGGCGGGTGCGCTACCAACTGCAAAATGTCGGCGAGATCACGAATACCGGCTGGGAGCTTCAGGGCAGCACTACACGCGGACCCTTCACGCTGTCGAGCGCCTTCAGCACCGTCGACAGCCGGGTGCGCGCCCTGGCGAACGGCTATCTCGGCGATCTTCGCCCCGGCGACCGCATGCTCGCCGTGCCTGCGCGCACGTTCAGTGCGACGGCCAGTTATCAGGGCGCGTCGTGGTCTGCGGCCCTCGGTGCGACGCGCGCCAACGACTGGATCGACTACGATCGTGTGAGTCTCGGTAACTGGTACCTGGCACGGAGCCCGAATCCATCGCGCGAACCGACCGGTACGCGGCTTCGGACATACTGGCGCGAGTACGATGGCCAGACGCACCTTCGGCTGACGACGTCCCGCGATCTCGTTCGCGGCGTATCATTGCTCGTCATCGGCGAAAACCTCCTCGGTGGTCAGCTCGGGGAACCCGACAACGTCACCATCCGGCCCGGCCGCACCGTGACCGCGGGATTGCGCGCGTCGTTCTAGCGGCGATGTTGTGGGTCGATGAGGGCGTGGGAGTGAAACGCTCATCTTCATTGACCGTATGTTCACACGGCGCACGCAGATCGCTCGTCGCCGGTTGACCCCCGCTCCCGATAGAAATGCAACCCTCTCCGGAAATCCAGGCACCCCCAGCGCCACCGGCCCCCGTACGCGTCATCGTCACGCCACGCGTATCGGCGCCCGAGGCGGTATACCGCGCCTACAATGAACAGCGCAAGGAGCTCCGCAACCAGCTCGATCAGTTGGAGGGGAGGCGCACCGACCTACAGAACCAGCTGTCGAACGACGGCGTGAAGACGAGTCTTCGTGCCGGCCTTGAAGCCCGCGTCGCTGACCTCGACAAGCGCATCGCGGACGTGGACAAGCAACTCGCCACCGCGGACCAGCAGGTCGCACAGGCGGCGTCGGTGCCTGGCGCCATCGTGGAGCGACCGCCCGAGGTGCGCCGTGGACCACCCGAGGAAGTGTTCATCCTCTCCGGCATGTTCATCGTCATCGTTTTCCTTCCGCTCTCGCTCGCCTACGCGCGACGAATCTGGAAACGAGGGGCCGCTGCGGTTACCTCGTTCCCCCAAGAGTTGGTCGATCGCCTCAACCGACTCGATCAGTCCATGGATTCCATCGCCATCGAGGTCGAGCGCATCGGGGAAGGCCAGCGCTTCGTCACCCGTGTGCTTACCGACAACAGCCGCGCGCTCGGCGGCGGCGCCGCGCAACCCGTCGACATCGGCGTACGGGGAGAGAAGGCTCGTGTCGGTCGCGAGGGCGGTGCGTAGTCGCTGTGCCGCTAATCATGGTGGTCCGTAGTCGCTGTCCCGTTAACGAGGGTGGCGCGAAGCGCCTACCCGGGTCAGACTGTCAGACTGTCCGACGCGGGCAAAGCTCGCCCCTCTATCTCCCAGAGAAAACATGAACGTCAATCCCCGCGCCGGCCAACCCGCACAACCCGCCGATCTCGCGAACATCCCGCGGCTCGCCAGCGCCTATTACACCGAGCATCCCGATCCCGGCGTCAGCATAGAACGCGTAACCTTCGGCACGTCAGGGCACCGTGGTACTTCGATGAACCGCTCCTTCAACGAGCGGCACATCGTCGCCATCACGCAGGCCATCTGCCTGTACCGGCAGCAGCAGCACATTAGCGGCCCGCTCTTTCTTGGCATCGATACCCACGCGCTCTCCGAATCGGCGCTCGGCAGCGCACTCGAGGTGCTCGCCGCGAACGAGGTCGACACGATGATCGACTCGCGCGGCGGCTACGCGCCGACCCCCGCCGTCTCCCTCGCCATCCTCGCCTACAACAAGGGACGGACGAGCGACTTCGCCGACGGCATCGTAATCACGCCATCACACAATCCGCCCGAGGACGGCGGCTTCAAGTACAACCCTCCCAACGGTGGCCCCGCGGATACCAGTGCCACGGGATGGATCCAGGATACCGCGAACGCGCTGCTCGCCGCGGAATTGCGCGGGGTCAAGCGCGTGCCCCTGGCGCGAGCGCGCGCGGCGACGACGACACATCTCTACGATTATCTCGACGAGTACGTTCGCGACATTCCGAACGTCATCGACCTCGACGCCATCCGCGCCGCCTCTGTCACGCTCGGTGCAGATCCTCTCGGTGGCGCGGGCGTGGCCTACTGGGGCGAGATCGCGGATCGTCACCGGTTGCCCATCAAGGTCGTGAGCACGGAGGTCGACCCGACCTTTCGCTTCATGACCCTCGATTGGGACGGGCGCATTCGCATGGACTGCTCGTCCCCCTATGCCATGCAGCGGCTCATCGGCATGCGCGACTCGTTCGACGTCGCCTGGGCGTGCGACACCGATCACGACAGGCACGGCATCGTCGCGCGAAGCGTTGGACTGTTGAACCCCAATCACTACCTCGCTGTCTGCATCGCGTACCTGTTCACGCACCGACCGGCTTGGGGTGCGAGCACCGGCATCGGTAAGACAGTCGTGAGCAGCAGCATGATCAATCGCGTTGCAGCGCGCGTCGGCAGGCCGGTGCTGGAAGTGCCGGTTGGCTTCAAGTGGTTCGTGGACGGCCTGATAGCCGGTTCACTCGGCTTCGTCGGCGAGGAGAGCGCCGGCGCCACGCTATTGCGTCGCGATGGCACCGTGTGGACGACCGACAAGGACGGCATCGTCCTCGGCCTCCTCGCCGCCGAGATGACTGCCGTCACGGACAAGGATCCGGGCGAGCAGTACCGCGAGCTCACGCAGGCTCTCGGCGCTCCCGTGTATGAGCGCATCGACGCGCCCGCAACACCGGAGCAGAAGGCGAAGCTCTCGAAGCTGTCGCCGACCAGTGTGTCTGCCTCCACGCTCGCAGGGGATCGAATCGTCAACCTCGCGACGACCGCGCCCGGCAACGGAGCCGCCATCGGAGGGCTGAAGGTCGAGACCGAGAATGGCTGGTTTGCGGCGCGGCCGTCCGGTACGGAGAACGTGTACAAGCTCTACGCCGAAAGCTTCACGGGCGAGGAGCACCTGCGCGAGATCCAGACCGAAGCACAGTCCATCATTCAGCACGCGTTCGACGACCACACCTGAGTTGCGTTGACGTCAGCGCCTTGCTCACGCCCCGGCGAGGCTCGAGCTTTCCGCGTGCTCAACAACATCACTGATATCGAAACACCCGCGCTCCTCGTCGACCTCGACGTGATGGAGCGGAATCTCACGCGCGCCGCGAACTACGCGGCCGCGCACGGGCTCGCGCTGCGTCCGCACGTGAAGACGCACAAGTCACCCGTCATCGCCGCGCGCCAAATCGCGCTCGGTGCGTCGGGGCTCACGTGCGCGACGCCGTTCGAAGCCGGCGTCATGGCCGCGGTCACCGACGACATCCTCGTCGCGTATCCGCCCGTCCCCAGTGCACGCGCCGCGCGGCTCGCGGCGCTGCCGTCGAACGTGAATCTCATCGTCGCGCTCGACTCGATCGACGCCATCGATGCAATGGGTCAGGCGGCGGCGCGGCAGTCGCGCACCGTGGGTGTGTACGTCGAGCTCGACCTGGGCATGCATCGCGTGGGCGTCGCGGGTATCGGCGATGCCATCGCGCTCGCCAAACGCGTGCGTGCCACCCCCGCGCTCGACTTCACCGGCATCGCGTTTTATCCAGGCCACGTACGTGAAGCGATCAACGACCAGGACGCGAAGCTCGCCGCGCTCGGCGATGCGTTAACGACAGCACTTCGTCGCTTCGAGGCTGAAGGGTTGTCGCCGCGGGTCGTGAGCGGAGGGTCGACCCCGACGCTCTGGCGCACGCACGAAATTCGCGGCGTCACCGAATTGCGGCCGGGCACCTACGTCTACAACGACCGCACGACCGCGGCGATAGGCGCCTGCGGCTGGGAAGACTGCGCGCTCACCGTTTTGGCCACCGTTATTTCTACCGCCGTCCCGGGACAAGCCGTCATTGATGCCGGCACGAAGGCCCTCGGACGCGAGCCGGTGCGCGGCGCGGAGGGGGAAGGGTTTGGCCAAATGCTCGGGCATCCGGAGGTGCTGGTCGAGCGCATGTCGGAAGAACATGGCGTGCTCGACATCTCACGCTCGGAGTGGCGCCCGCGCGTGGGCGAGACGGTTCGCGTCATCCCGAACCACGTCTGCATCGTCGTGCACCTGCATGACATAGTGTACGGCATGCGCGGTGGAGCACTCGAGACAAGCTGGCCAGTTGCCGCACGCGGCCGTGGCCAGCGTGCGCTGCGGGGCGCCGTGCCGGAGTTGCGAACGCGCTGACGCCGAGCCTAGCGCGGACTCCTCGACGCTGTCCCAGCGAGATTGACCTTCACCGAATAGTTGCCCTGCACGTTCGCGATGTCGGCGGTGATCACGGTGGTTCCTGCGCCAACAGCGGTCACCTTGCCACTCTGATTCACGGTCGCGACGGTCGTGGCACTCGACGTCCAGATCGTGAGTCCCGAATTCGAGACCACCGCGCCATTCGCATCGAGGCCGGTCGCGGTGAGTGTCATCATGTCGCCGACGTTCATGCTGGTGGCGGACCCCGTGACGGTCACCTTCCGCACCGTCGACGCGGGGATCACCGGTTCGGAGCCACCGCAGGCCAATAGAAGCGAGAAGGCGGCGAAAACGGGAAATGGATGCAGGCGCATCACGGGAAGATCGTTGGCGGATCACGTTCGCGAAAGTCGAGCGCGTGCTCCAGGATGTCGCACATCCCCTGGGAGAGCCGCTAAGTACGTGAGGTGTAGCGGAGCACTTGGAGAAGCCCGCGTGCGCGGGCATCTTTCAAGGCGGCCGGGCGACCGCTCGGCGAACGCTTACCGGTTGCCCGCCATGCCCAACGCATCCCCACAGACTTCCGCTCCCGCCAAGGATCCGATGCTCGCCGTGCGAGCACGCGCCGACGCACTCTATCGGGGAGCCATTGAATGCTGCCGCCAGCACGATCGCTCGGCGAAGATTTCAGCCGACGAGGAGCCGGAGCTCGAGCATCGGCACCTCGACGCGCTCTGCGCGATGTGCGACGGATCGCTCGCCGAACTGTCGGCCGAGTACACGGAAGCGGCGGCCCACGTGCATCCTGATCGCGACGAGCCGTGGTGGCACAAGGCGAACGCGCTCTGGCACGCCAGCCGCGAGTACGCGCGCCGGCACGCCGGCTGCGAGGCGGACGCGAAAAAGGTGGCGAACGGTCGTGGTGCCGATCGGCTGGTGAACATGCAGATGGAGTACGAGCTGGAAGCGTCGGCGTTGCTGGCGCTGCGTCATGCGGCGGATGCCTATGCCAAGACACGACAGGGGCTCGCCTGATGGCCGCACGGAAGAAGAAGCCGGTGGCGAAGAGAACATCGACGGCCAAGCGCGGAGTGCTCGCGAGGTATCCGTGGAAGGAAGAGCCGAATCCATATATCGAACTGCGCACGTCGAAGATTCAGGGCACCGGCGCCTTTGCGGCCCGCAACATCAAGAAGGGCACGCGCATCATCGAGTACCTCGGTCAGCGCATCTCCTGGCGCACCGCGGACAAGCGCTACGATGACGACAAGATGGGCCGCCACCACACCTTCCTCTTCACCGTCGACGAGAAGGTCGTCATCGACGGAGCGGTGCAGGGCAATGCGGCGCGCTTCCTCAATCACTCGTGCGACGGAAACTGCGAGGCGATCGATGACCGCAAGCGCATCTTCATCGCGGCGCGGCGCAACATCAAGCAGGGCGACGAACTGTTGTACGACTACCAGTACGAGCGCACCGACGAGCATACGGAAGAGGACGAGAAGCTCTACGCCTGCCGGTGTGGCGCGGCCAAGTGTCGCGGTTCCATCCTCGCCGCCAAGAAGAAGAAGAAGGCCAGCTGAGCCCATGGCGCCAGCGTCGCTGCGCGCACTGCTCGCCGGCCTGATCGATTACGCGGGCCTGTTTCCCCCAGCGGCGCTCCCGTTGGAGGAAGTCGTTCGCAACTACGGCGCGTATCGCCATTCGCCCGAAAGCTGGGCACTTGGCCGGTTGGTCGTCCCCGCCGTGCGACTCCTTGAACTGCTGGACCTGCTACCGATTGGGGAGCCGCCCTGGTCGGTGACGGCGCTCGTGGGCGAAGACGTAATCGCCGACGCGCGACGCATCGCGTCGGTCCGAGGTGACCCGCGCGTGTCGGTCGAGGCGGCGGAGGCTCGCGCCTTCACCGATGATGAGATTGGCGCGGCGACGCGTGCCTTGTCCGACGTGCCGGCGGTCTACATCGAGCTTCCGGCCTACGATGATCCGTCGGATCTCGTGCGCGCCGTGGGCGAGGCGGGAGCGCGCGCAAAGATTCGCACCGGTGGGATGACGGTCGAGGTGTTTCCCTCGGCCGCAGAATGCGCGCGCTTCATCGCCGCATGTGCGCACCACCGTGTGGCGTTCAAGGCAACGGCGGGGCTGCATCATCCCATTCGCGGTGCGTTTCCGCTCACCTACGCCGATGATGCCCCCCGCGGCGTGATGTTCGGCTTCCTGAATGTGTTCTTCGCCGGCGCGCTGGCGCGGGGCGGAATGGAAGCACCGGCGCTCGAACAGGTGCTCATGGAGCGGGAGGTCGCGCGATTCGACTTTCACGACGCGGGGGCCGCCTGGCGTGGGCACACGCTCTCCTTGGAGGACATCGCGGACGCGCGTGATGCGTTTGCGATTTCTTTCGGATCCTGCTCGTTTCGCGAGCCCATCAACGATCTCACCCAGCTTGGACTCCTGTGACATGACCAACCACGCGCCCGATGACATCGACGAGACGCACAATGCAGATCTCGTCTCGTGGGTCGAGTCGGCGCAGTCGGCCGATACCGACTTCCCGATTCAGAACTTACCGCTGGGAGTCTTTCGCACGAAGGAGCAGTCGCCCAGGCCGGGCGTCGCGATCGGAGATCGGATCCTGAATCTCGTGGCCGCGGCAGAGCAGGGCATGCTCACGCCCGCACTCGCGGACGTGATGCAGCAGTGCAAGGCGGACGCGTCGCTCAATCCCCTGCTCGCCGCGGGTCACGCACGCCTGCGCGAAGTGCGCGCCCTCAGCAGCGCGATCCTTTCCCGTAACTCCGAGCTCGGCGCGCGTGCGCAGAAGCTTGTGAACGCTCTCACTGTCGCGATTTGCGACGCCGAACTGCTGCTTCCCGCGCGCGTCGGCGACTACACCGATTTCTACGCATCGATATCGCACGCGACGAACGTCGGAAGCATGTTTCGTCCGGACAACCCGCTGCTGCCGAATTACAAGTGGGTCCCCATCGGCTACCACGGCCGCGCGTCATCAGTGGTCCCGAGCGGATCCGGGATTCGGCGCCCGAAGGGCCAGATCAAGGACGATGGCGTCGACGCGCCCGTCTTCGCGGCGACCCGGCGTCTCGACTACGAGCTCGAGGTGGGCGCATTCGTGTCAGCGGCGAACACACGGGGCCAGCCGGTGCCGATCGCTGAAGCAGAAACACACATCGCGGGGCTCTGTCTCGTCAACGACTGGTCGGCACGCGACATCCAGGCGTGGGAGTATCAGCCACTCGGTCCGTTCCTCGCGAAAAATTTCGCCACGACCGTCTCGCCCTGGATCGTCACGCTCGACGCACTGGCTCCCTTCCGCACCGCCAGCTTCGTGAGGCCGCCTGGTGATCCAGCGCCGCTTCCTTACCTCGCGAGCGAACGGGATTCGCACGCTGGCGGTTTCGACATCACGCTCGAGGTGCTCGTCGCCTCTGCTCGCATGCGTGATACACAGATCCCCGCGATGCGCGTCAGCCTCGGCAGCTTCACCTCCATGTACTGGACGATGGCGCAATTGCTCACGCATCACACGAGCAATGGCTGCAACCTCCAGCCGGGCGACCTCTTCGCGAGTGGCACCGTAAGTGGGCAGGCGAAGGATTCACGCGGCTGCCTGCTCGAGCGCACGTGGCGAGGCGCGGAGCCCCTCACGTTGCCCACCGGCGAACAACGAAAGTTCCTCGAGGACGGAGACGAGGTCATCATGCGCGGCTGGTGCGAGCGTGAGGGATACCGCCGCATCGGCTTCGGTGAATGCCGCGGCACCGTTTCCGCCGCGTCATGAAGGCCGCTTGACCATGATGGCTGTATTCAGCGCATTTCAGCGTGGCGCACCGCGCGCAATGCGATCACTTGCTTCCGAGGTCGCCGTCAGCGGAGCAGTCTCCGACATCAGGATCGCGGCAATCGGCACCACGGGAACGGCGTTCGTACTGCGCGTCATCCTCGATGCGGCGGCGCGACTGTCGATTCAGTAGCGTCGGCCTTTGGATGAGCACATCAAGGCTCGTACTCCGGAACGGCGCCCGGTGGGGTCGCCACTGGTTTCTTCGTCCAGCCCTTCACCTTCAGCTTCTCGCCGAGCTTGATTGTGGTGCCGACGATTCCGTTGAGCGCCTGAATCTGCTCGGTGGTCGTGCCGAACATCTTGGCTACCGACGCCAGCGCTTCGCCGCGATGAACGGTATGGTACCACTCGCGGCGCCCTTGATACGACGCGACTTCCGCCGCACGGTCCTTCGCGCGACGCGCCTCGCGCCGCCGCCAGCCCTCGGCCCGCAGGAGGCTGTATTTCTTGCCGACGGCATGGAGAAAATTGTCCGCGTCTGCCGACGCGGGAGACGGTACGCCGACGGTGAGTTGTTCGCGCGGCGACGCCACGCGCAGCGCCCGCGCGAGGTAGAGCAGCGTGCGTGTGGGGGAGATGACGACCGTGGTATCGATCGGCCAGTCGCGCTCGTCGAACGTCGGAGGCGCGTCCGGCGGACTGAGTGGATCGCGCGGCTGGAGGCCGAGGTAGATCACGCGTCCCCCGATCGGATGCGCACTATCTCCCGGTGCGTCAGTGACGACCAGCAGGCCGCGCGTTGGGAGGAAGTAGTCGATTGCAGGGCGCTGCCAGACACTCACCTTTGCCACGACCTGCTCATTCGGCCGTAGGACACTGAGCCGAAGTTCCCGATCCGCGAAGACCTGCGCGTCGCGCGGATCGGATCGGACGGCGTGCACCGCGATCTGGCCCGCGGTCACCAACGCCGCCAGGCCGACGCACCAGCCCAGGTATTTCAACCAGATGGGATACGATCCGCGGCGCCGCCGACGTCTGTTGCGCCGGGGCATGGCATCCCAATTGGGAAGATCGGCGACGTCGCCAGTCCAGGCGCCCTCGGCCGGTATCGGTATTGGTGCTTCGCTCACGTCGTTTGGTTCTGGGTTGGTGCCGTACTGCACTAGAGGAAGAACAGTGCCGCAGTTGCCAGACCCCCACGGCAAGTGTCCAAGTAACAAATGTTGCAGTTGAGCTTGTCAGCCCGTGCAACTGTTGTTACGCTTCGAACATCGCTCCCGGTGCGCCGCCCCACGCGTACCCGCCTCGGCCCGTTGTTCTGCCAGACCGGAGGCTCCTATTCGATTCTCGCCGATCATACGTCAGGTGTCCGTGGCCGTTGCCGCGGCAGCCACCGTCGTCTTCACTGCTTCTGTTGTGCATCCCGTGTTCCTTGGCCAGACGCCTGTCGCTGGCCGGGTACTCGCCGCTGCATATCTGGATTCCGCGTCGATGCGTGCGCCTTGGTTGAGCCTCCCAGAAGCGCTGGCGATGCAGCACCCCCAGTTTCAGAAGGACGTCGACGCCTTTGCGTCCGACCTGCGGGGCACCGGCAAGATCGATGGAGATCGTGCGGACTCCATTGCTCGGGTAGCGGTGCGTGAAGCCTATCACCGTCGCATCCCTCCCGCGCTGGTGCTCGGGGTGATGCTGACGGAGAATGATGCCTTCAAGTCAAAGGCGAGGTCCAACGTGGGCGCGCTCGGACTCATGCAGATCATGCCTCGGCTCTGGGCGCGGAATCTCGGCCCCATTCTTGGCAAGAACCTCAAGGACGACGAGACGAATCTCCGCTACGGCGTCTACATCCTGAAGCACTTCGCGAAGCGGACAGCCGACACGCTCGATGCCGGCGACGTTACCAGGGTGGCGCTCTTGAACTACAACGGATGCGTGAGCGGTTCGAACACCAAGGATTGCCGCGCCTATCCGCTCAAGGTGCAGCGTCACGTAGAGAACAGCGCCCGTGAGACCTGTTCGGGCCGCGCTTTCAAGGAGTGCGTTGCGTTGCCGCTCTGGGCCGCCCTGCGCGACTCCGCTCCTCCGTCGATGCCGAGCGCCGCGGTGGCGTATTCGGTGCCGGCTATTGCGACGGACCGGGCGCACGACTCGCCACGCACCGCGGGCTTCACGAGCCGCCTGGGTCACTGGCTCAATAGCTCGGTCCCTCGCGGCGGCAACTGATCGCCGTGCAATAGAGGGGTCGAAGCGAAAGAGGGGCACGGCCAACGGCCGTGCTCCTCTTTTCGCAGGGAGCGCCGGCGGCTACTTGATCGCGTCGATCGTAGTCTGGACCGCCTGCGTCACCCCGATCTTGACGTTCTTGCCAACGACCGTGATCGTCGAGTTGACATCGTCGGTGGACGTCGCCCCCATGAACGCGCCCTTGGATGAGATGAAGTACATGGCCGTTCCCGCGCCGACCGTTTCCATGGTGATCGGCGTGCCCTGCGCGTCCCCCGACCCCGTGGCCTTCGTCGACGTGACGCGCTTCACGCGAAACGCCCGCTGGCCGGCGAGCGTCGTGTCGCCAATGACCGTGTAATTCGAGATGATCGTCCGGTCGAGCTCGAGGCCTTGCTGGTTGATTTTTCCCTTGGTCGTGTCGGCCCACGTGGCGCCCTTCGCCAGGTTCGCGCGATAGGCGGGGAGAAAGCGTCCGATTCCCTCTGTCACCTGCGCTGCCGCGGCATCAAGGCCAGCCGGGGGTTGGGTGGAGTACACCTTACCGGTTGGCGACATCAGGGAGAGGAACTTCGCGCCCCTCACCGTGCTGACGTCCGGCGTTGGGCCCGCCGAGCTGTTGAGCGAGATGGAGTCTACGGTCATCGTCGCCATGAGGGTGTCCTTTGCGTGCTTCATCACATCCACCGTGATCTGCTCGCGGAGGCTGATCTCGAAGCTCTGGCTCCCGGCCGGAGATATCTGGCTCCCCTTCGCGTTAGTGGAAACGCGGTACTTTGTGGTGCCGGCGGGATACTCCACCGTCTGGGCGGTGAGCGACACGGCGAATGGTGACGCAACGACGAGCGCCAGGGACAGGCGCTTGAAATGAGCGGCCATGCTTGATTGACTCCAGTTAAGCGGTGAGGCGCCGGTGTCCGGCGGCCACTCACTATACGCTATTGGCGCACAAAGGTTACTTCCCCCAGTCCCAGTCGAAGCTGGTCCTGACTCACGGTGCTAGGT
>JALYVY010000357.1 GCA_030852985.1 Gemmatimonadota bacterium
CCGGCGCGGCCATCGGCGTCGAGGCGCAGGACCGCGCCGGCTGCGAGCACAGTATGCGCGCCGAGGGGAGAGCGGAGGCGGAGATCGCGCGCGCCCTCGCCTTCATTGATGCCGTGCACGCGGCGGCGCGGCGCGGCGACGACTACGCGACCGTCGAGCCGACGCTGCTCGCCCCGGCGCGTGACCAGCCGTGGTATGGCTATCTGCGGTTCGATAACGCGACGGATTGGGAGGGGACACGCCGCTTCGTGACCGAGGGGTACGAGCCGGAAGCAACGTTGATGCAGATACACTGCCCCTTCCTCGCCCTTTTTGGCACGCGAGATGTGCTGGTGCCCGCGTGGGAGAGCGCGGCGATCTACGACCGGGCACTGCGGGCGGCAGGGAACCGGGACGCCACACTCGCTATCTTCCCGCAGGGGAATCACCGCATCCGCATCGAGGAGACCGGCGAATTCTGCACCGGCTACCTCGATCTGCTCGGTGACTGGACCGCGCGGCGGGTCGCGCCGGGAAGGCAACCGTAGAGCGGTTCTCACAACGGTTGGCGGATGTGGTGTGGTAGGGACTGGCCTTGTGCCTGCCCTCCCCACTGTGGGTATACATACGGGAGCGGACATCCACAAGGGCATCTGCTCCAACTAATTCGAGTGCATCTCAACGTCCGTACTGGCCCCGTTCGTTGCATCGTTCCGGTTTGTGTCGGTTTGTACGCGATACCTGCCCCGAAAAGGTTTGGAGTTGACCCGGTTTGGTGGACACCTGAAGATTGGGGAGAACCCAAGGAGGTGTCACGATGGCACGCACGATCCCCGTTTATCCGCCAGAGTTCAAAATCGAAGCCGTCGAACTCGTCCACCGGGGGGAGCGATCCGTCTCGCGCATCGCGAGCGATCTTGGTGTCTCCGAGCAGACCTTACGTAACTGGGTCAAGCGGATCGAGATTGATAGCGGTGTACGCGCCGGATTGACGACCGAGGAGCGCGACGAACTGCGCCGTCTGCGCCGTGAGAACCGGATTCTCACGCAGGAACGCGACATCCTAAAAAAAGCGGCTGCCTTCTTCGCCAAGGAGAGCAACCCGATCCGCTAGCGGCGTTCGGGTTCATCGAGGCGGAGAAGGCGCACTATCCGATCACGATGCTCTGTCGGCTGTTAGGCGTGTCCCGCAGTGGCTATTATGCGTGGCGGGTGCGTCCGCCTGCGGCGCGAACGGAGGCGGATGCGCGGCTCGGTGCCATCATCCGACAGGTGCATGTCGCGAGTCGTGGGACCTATGGGACGCCCCGCATTCATGCTGAGTTGCATGCACGCGGCGTGCGGTGCGGTCGCAAACGGGTGGCTCGCCTGCTGCACGATGCCGGACTCGCGGGCTGTCATCGCCGGAAAGGGACGATCACGACGCGCCGGGGCGCGGAAGCCATCCCCGCGCTTGACCGGGTGCAACGGGATTTCACCGCCGCCGCGCCGAACCGGCTCTGGGTCGCGGACATCACCTACATTCCGACCTGGATGGGCTTCCTCTATCTGGCCGTCGTCCTCGATGCCTTCTCGCGGCGGATCGTCGGCTGGGCAATGGCCGATCATCTGCGCGCTGAACTGGTCGTTGACGCGCTCGATATGGCGATTGCCCGCCGGAGACCGAAGGCCGGGGTGATCCATCATTCCGATCACGGCAGTCAATACACGAGCCTCACTTTCGGGCAACGGCTCCATGACGCGGGCATCCTCGCCTCGCGGGGCAGCCGGGGCGATTGCTACGACAACGCGCTGATGGAGAGTTTCTTCGCGACATTGGAATGCGAACTGCTCGCCGGACGCATGTTTCCGACGCATCGAATGGCCCGCACGGCGCTCTTCGACTATCTTGAAGGGTTCTACAACACCGAGCGACGGCACTCGGCGCTCGGCTATTGCTCACCCATAGAATACGAAAGGAGGTGGACAAGCATCAGCCAGGTGGCCTAAGATCAACCTGTCCACCAAAGCGGGGTAACTCCAACCCACGACGACAACTCCATCTTTAGATTCGATCAAATCGAAACAACTTTACCGTATTGGTCGAGCACCGTATACACTTTCTTCGCAACGTGCGGTTTGCCGTTGCACGCGGATTGCGGGACAATACGCGGGGACAAACATGCGACCCGAGAAAAGGAGCCACGTATGGCATCCGTGCCTGAGACCATTACCAAACCGACGATAGACCGCCCGACGCTGATCCGCCGCTTGATTAACTTGCTGGGGCCGGACTCCGTACTCACCGAGCGGGGCGATTTGCTTGTCTACGACTCAGACGGCACGCACGAGCATGCGATGCCGGATGTCGTCGTGCTGCCGACGAGCGTGCAGCAGGTTTCCGAGATCGTGAAACTCGCCGCCGCCGCCGGAATGCCGATCGTACCGCGCGGCGCGGGTACGGGCCTCGCCGGGGGTGCGACGCCGGTCCGGGGCGGCATCGTCGTCTCGCTGACGCGGATGAATCAGATCCGCTCGGTAGATTACGCGAACCGCCGTGCGGTCGTGGACCCCGGCGTCGTCAATCTGCATCTCTCGCAGGCGACCCTGCCGCACGGCTACTACTACGCGCCCGACCCCGCCAGCCAGCGCGCCTCGTCCATCGGCGGCAATGTGGCGACGAACGCGGGCGGGCCGCACTGCCTCGCCTATGGCGTGACGGTCAATCACATCCTCGGCCTCGAAGTCGTGCTGCCGGACGGGCGGGTGATCGAGACGGGCGGTGTTCTCGATACGCCAGGCTACGACCTGACAGGTATGCTCGTCGGCTCTGAGGGAACGATGGGTATCGTCACGGGCGTGACGGTGAAGTTGCTCCGCTCGCCGGAGACGTTGCGCGTGCTACTGGCGATCTACGACGAATTGGAGGCCGCCTCGCAGACCGTCACCGGCATCATCGGGGCGGGCATCATCCCCGGTGCGTTGGAAATGATGGACGGCCCGGCGTGCAAGGCGGTCGAGATGACGTACCACGCCGGTTACCCGGACGACGGCCAGTCCATCATTTTGCTCATCGAGTTGGACGGCCTCGCGGAGGGGTTGGATGAACTCTCGGAGCGCGTAACGGCGATCTGCAACGAATGCGGCGCACGGGAAGTGCGTGTCGCGGCGACGCAGGAGGAGCGGGACGCGCTCTGGGCGGGGCGCAAGGGCGCGCTCGGCGCGATGGGCCGCCTCGCCCCGAACTACTACCAGCAGGACAGCGTCGTGCCGCGCACGAAACTGCCGGAAATCCTCAATCTTGTTGCACAGGTCGCACGAGACGCGAAACTGAAGGCGACGAACATCTTCCACGCGGGCGACGGCAATCTCCATCCGCTCCTGCTCTTCGAC
>JALYVY010000358.1 GCA_030852985.1 Gemmatimonadota bacterium
CGGTTATAGCGGGCTAGCACTGTGGCAGGTGGCGTAACCGTATAGATCGCCTGAGCTTGTAATTGACGCATATGGCCATACATTCATAGGTATGGCCATACCCAAGATCAAGGCGACGTATTCCCTCGACGAGCCCACGGTGAAGAAGCTGGCGGAGATCGCCCGGAAATGGGATACGTCCAAGTCGGATGCTCTTTCGCGGCTGATCAATCAGGGGGAAGAGACGCTAATGGCAGATGAGGTCAAGCGAAAGCTCGATGCGCTGCGCAGCTATCAACGAGCCGTGAGCGAACTGTCGCCGGGTGTGTGGTCGAACTGGCAGAAGGAGCTCCGTGAGATTCACGAGTCCTTCGGACCCCCAGAGATCGACGACTCGAGAGCCGAGGCGTAGGTGACAGCAATCCATCTCGATTCCAACTTCATCGCGGCGGTCGGTATCGAAGGATCCCTCGAAGCGGGGATGTTCGCGCAGTGGATCATTTCGGGAAGTACAGTGGCAGTGTCCGCAATGGCATGGGCGGAGTTCCTCTGCGGTCCGTCGCCCGAACAGATCTTGACCAGCATTACGTCCGTCCTCGGGGAGAGCGTGCCGGTGACGACGGACGACGCATCGCACGCCGCGCGTCTCTTCAACGCCACCGGCAGGCGGCGCGGTTCCCTCGCTGATTGCATCATCGCAGCGGTTGCCATTCGGTCTGATGCGGCGATCGCCACGAACGACCTGACGCACTTTCGGCGCTTCGCCGAATTTGGACTCCGCATCGCGGAGTAGCGGGGTCGCACGTGACCGCGGGCGCGCGGTGGCCGATGTCGACCTGCTCACCGCGCTCTGCCAGGACACTCCATAGGGGAGTGACCAGAATCGGACGGCGCACGCGGAGTGCCTATGGTGCTTACCGCAGGGTGTGGCGTCTCCAGCAGACCGAAAGGTGTCTCCCTATATTTGCGCCGTTCGCTGTCATCAGACTCGATCCTTCAGCGCAGCAGGCGTGTGACAACAGGGGAACCCGTGGTACCACAGCCGCCCGAGGAGAAGGCCGACCTCGGCTTCGGGCGCGTCGTGGCGCAGGAGGCGCGTGGCCGCATCCTCTCGCGCAACGGCGCGCCGCGCAGCCACAAGTACGGCCTCGGCGCTCAGCGGACCGAGCGTTTCTACCTGCGCGCGCTCGACCTGCCGTGGCAGGCAT
The DNA here is from genome assembly GCA_030852985.1 of Gemmatimonadota bacterium. Lineage (GTDB taxonomy): Bacteria > Gemmatimonadota > Gemmatimonadetes > Gemmatimonadales > Gemmatimonadaceae > AG11. The sequence continues at coordinate 1,188 of JALYVY010000358.1, forward strand.
TCCTCGGCACACTCGTCGGCGTGCTGCTGCTCATGAACGGCATCTTCGCGCTGTCCTACGCTGCACTCGGCCCACAGGCGCTCCAGGGCGCTGACGCACTCCGCCTCGATGATCCGTTTCTCCGCGCGCTGAGCTTCAGCGTCGGCATCTTTTCCACCACCGGCACCGGCGACGTGCACGCGGTGGGGTCCACCGCACACTGGCTCACCGTCTTCGAGTCGTTGCTCGGGCCATTGACCTTCATCTTCGCGGCCGGCCTGCTCATTGCGCGCCTCACGCGGCCGCGCATGCACCTGCGCTTCAGTGACTCCGCCGTGATCGCGCCCTATCGGGATGGACGCGCGCTGATGTTTCGCGTCGTCAACGTGCTGCCCGGTGAGGTGAGCGACCTCCAGGTGCGCGTCAACCTCGTCATGTTCGAAGGCGAGGGCGAGCGGCGCGAGCGGAAGTTCCACCAACTCACGCTGGAGCGCGACTCCGTGGAGTTCTTCCCGCTGCACCTCACGGTGGTGCATCCCATCACGCCTGACAGTCCGCTGCGGGGCGTGACGCCTGACCAGTTGTGCGAGCGAAAGGCCGAGGTGCTCGTATCGATGAACGCGCACGAGGAGACGTTCTCGACGCGCGTGACGGCACGCACCTCGTACCTGTGGGACGAGGTCACGTGGGATGCGAAGTTCGCGAGCATCTTCGCCAGTGGCCCCGATGGCATGCTGGCCATCGACGTCGACCGCCTCGACCGCATGGAGCGCCTGCCCGAAGGCAGCACGAGCATCCCCGCCGCCGGCGAGTGACGCACTTCCCACCGGTTGTCTTCGCGGTTTCGTTCGCCGCGATCGTCGTTGCCATCAGTGCGCTGGCCCGACGACTGCCGATCCCGTCGCCGATTCTTCAGGTGGCGGCCGGCCTGTTGATCGGCCTCCTGCCGGGCGTAAAGGTGCCGGACCTCGATCCGGACATCGTCTTCTTCGTCTTCCTGCCCCCGATTCTCTGGGCGGCTGCGTTCTTCACGTCGCTGCGCGACTTCAGGGCAAATCTCCGCGCGATCGGCTGGCTGGCCATTGGCCTGGTGCTCGTCACGACCGCGGCGGTCGCGGTCACGGCGCGCGCCTTCATGCCCGACCTGCCGTGGTCCGTCGCGGTCGCACTCGGCGCGATCATCTCCCCGCCCGATGCGGTGGCGGCGGCGGCCATCGTGTCACGACTCCCCGTGCCCGCGCGCGTGATCACTATTCTCGAAGGGGAAAGCCTCGTCAACGACGCAGCCGCGCTCGTCGTGTACCGCGCGGCGATTGCCGCAGCCGTGACGGGCCAGTTCAGCGCCGGCGCTACCGTCGTGCGCTTCTTCATCGATGCCGGCGTAGGCGCGATGGTCGGCGTATTGATCGGGTGGATCTGCGTGCGCGCGCTTCGCTGGAGCAAGGACGCGCTCGCGGAGACGGTGCTCACGCTCGCGGGGCCATACGCATGCTGGATCCTTGCCGAGCAACTGCAGGTGTCGGCTGTGCTCGCGTGTGTGGCCGGTGGAATGTACGTACGGCAGCATTTTTCCACGGCGGTCGGCCCTGTCTCGCGACTCCAGACACACTCTGTCTGGAAGGTGCTGCTCTTCCTGCTGAACGGCATGGTCTTCCTGCTGCTCGGCACGCAGTTCATGCAGCTCCTGCCGAAGGTTCCCGCAGGGGAGATTGGCGGCGTGATCCGGACGGGGCTCGTGATCTGCCTGGTGGCCATCGCGGTGCGTCTGGTGTGGGTACCGCTCGTGAGCGTGCTACCGCGATTCCTGCAGCGCGATGCTCGGCGCAAGTGGCCCGAGTTGCGGTGGAAGGCGATCTCGCTCGTGTCGTGGACGAGCATGCGGGGAATTGTGTCGCTGGCGTCCGCGCTCGCGTTGCCCCTCGTGCTCCGAAGCGGTGTGCCGTTTCCGCGACGCACGGATCTCCTCGTGATCACGATGGCTGTGATCATCCTGACGCTCGTCGTGCAGGGCCTCACACTGGCGCCGATCATCCGCTTCTTCGACTTCGCGCCCGAGGAGAAGCATCTCGAGGAGGAGCGGCTCGCGCGGTTGGAGGCAGCGCGACGCGGCAGCGAGGCGTTGGATGATCTCGCTCGCGAGTCGTGGG
>JALYVY010000359.1 GCA_030852985.1 Gemmatimonadota bacterium
CGCCGGCGCGGTGGTGCTGAAGCGCAACAAGGGACATCCGACGAAGGGGATTCTCAGCACGTACATGCGCAGCGACGGAACCCTCGCGGAATTGCTCTGGCGTCCGAGCGGAGGAGCGAAGGTCCCCTTCAGCGCGGCGACTCTCGCGGATCGGTCGACGTTCGTGAGGATGGCGGGTCGCGAAACCTTCAAGCACGCCGTGCGCTCCATGGCGGAGGCATGCGATCGCGCGCTCGACGGCGCGAAGTTGCGCGGGGGCGACATCGACGTGCTCATTCCGCATCAGGCGAACGTCCGCATCATCGAGGCGACCGCGAAGTACGCGAATATTCCCATGGACAAGGTCTACGTGAACGTGGATCGCTACGGCAACACCTCGTCCGCGTCGATCCCCCTCGCACTTGACGAAGCCGTCGAATCCGGCCGCGTCAAGGCGGGCACGACGGCACTCATGGTCGCTTTCGGCGCGGGTTATACGTGGGGCTCCATGGTTGTTCGATTCTGATGCGTGACATCGTGCTGCTGTTTCCGGGACAGGGGTCGCAGGTGCCGGGCATGGGTGCTGATCTCGCTGCCGCTCATTCCGCCGCACGTGAGATCTTTGCGGCCGCGGATGACACGCTCGGCGTTGGCCTGACGCAGCTGTGCTTCGCCGGGCCGGCCGAGCAGTTGACCCTCACGATGAATGCCCAGCCGGCGCTGCTCACGCACGGCGCTGCCGTTTGGGCTGTGGTTCGCGAGCAGATCGGCGATCGCGTCGTCGCTGCCGCCGGTCATTCGCTCGGTGAGTTCACCGCGTATCACGCCGCGGATGCCCTGGCGTTCCCGGAAGCCGTCGCCCTTGTCCGCAAGCGAGGCGAGTTGATGTTCGCGGAAGGGAACGCGAACCCAGGCGCCATGGCGGCAATCCTGGGCGATATGGATGTGTCGGGTGAGGAGCTCTGTCGCCTCGCGTCCGCTAATGGTGTGGTCGTGCCGGCCAACTACAACAGCCCGGGTCAGCTTGTGGTCAGCGGCAATGTCGAGTGCGTCGAACGCGCGATGGTGCTCGCCAGGGAGCATGGTGCCAAGCGCGCCATTCGCCTGAACGTGAGCGGTGCCTTTCATTCCCCATTGCTTGCCGGAGCGATGACAGCGTTCACGTCCGCCATGGACATGGCGCATCTGGCTGATCCGCGGTTCAAGGTGTACGCGAATGTGAACGCGCAACCCGTTACCGACGCAGCGCTTGCGCGACGGTTGCTCGTGGAGCAGCTCACCGCTCCCGTGCAGTGGGCGCGAGAGATGGAAGCGATTGCCGCCGTGCATCCTGACGCGATTTACGTGGAGATGGGCCCCGGAGCGGTGCTCAAGGGGCTCATGAAGAAGATCGTCCCCGCCGTCACCGTGCTCACGTGCGGAACAGCCGCGGACGTGGACACCCTCCTCTCGGCGGTGACGGCGTGAAGATCGACTTGACGGGCAAGGTCGCGCTCGTGACGGGCAGCACCCGTGGCATTGGGCGCGCAATCGCGGAGACGCTGGCCGAAGCCGGTGCGCGCGTCGCGGTGGTGGGGCGGGAGCAGGAGCGAGCGGCTGCAGTCGCCGCGGAGCTCGGCGGTGGTGCAATGGGCTTCGGCACGGACGTCAGCGATCCCGCCTCGGTGGTCGCGCTCGTGGAGGCCGTCGAAGCCGCTTTCGGCCAGATCGACGTCCTCGTCAACAATGCCGGGCTCACCCGCGACAACATCCTCTTCCGCATCAAGGACGACGACTGGGACATGGTGCTCGACGCGAACCTTCGCGGGGCCTTTGTTGCCATTCGCGCGACGGCGCGCGGCATGATGAAGCGCCGCTGGGGTCGCATCATCAACATCGCCAGCATCGTCGGCATCACCGGTAACAAGGGGCAGGCGAACTACGCCGCGAGCAAGGCGGGGCTCATCGGCCTCACCAAGTCCGTCGCGAAAGAACTTGGCTCGCGCAACATCCTCGTGAATGCGGTGGCACCCGGATTCATCGAGACCGACATGACAGCGGCCATGACACCGGAGGCGCGCGCCGCGCTGTCGGCTCAGATTCCGCTGGACCGGCTGGGCAAGGTGCAGGACATCGCTTCGGTGGTCGCCTTCCTGGCGTCAGAGCACGCGTCGTACATCACTGGCCAGGTGCTCGTGGTAGACGGCGGCATGGTCATGTGATCTCCTGTATTCGTACGTGACAATCTCGCTGACCCTTCGCTAACTTTCCCGCGTTCTTCACCCAACAGGAGCCCAGTTCCATGGCCGACAATGCCAAGAAGGTCCGTGACATCATCGAGAAGGAGCTCGGCGTCGAGCGCGACAAGATGACCGACGAAGCGAGTTTCATTGAAGACCTCGGTGCAGACAGCCTCGACATCGTCGAGCTGGTGATGGAATTCGAGAAGGAGTTCAACATCGACATTCCCGACGAGGACGCGGAGAAGCTGCGCACGGTTGGCGATGCGGTGGCCTACCTGGACGGCAAGGTGGGCGCGTAGTGCGACGTCGGGTCGTCGTCACTGGTCTCGGTGCGGTAACGCCCGTCGGGAACGACGTGGCGACGACTTGGCGCGCCCTGTTGGACGGAGTGTCGGGCGCGTCAGCCATCACCAAGTTCGATCCATCCGCGTTCCCCGTGCGGTTCGCGTGTGAGCTGAAGGGCTTCGATCCGCTCGGCACCATGGAGCGGAAGGAGGCGAAACGCGCGGATCCCTACACGCAATATGCCGTGGCGGCGTCCGTCGAAGCCATGACTGATGCCGGCCTCACGCACGGCAACTACGACGTTGACCGACTTGGCGTGATCGTCGGCAGCGGCATTGGCGGGTTGAAGAGCTTCGAGGAACAGCACGACACCTATCGGGAGCGCGGCGCCAGCAAGATCAGCCCGTTCTTCATCCCGATGTTCATCGCCGACATCGCGGCGGGTGTGGTCTCCATGAAGTTCAATGCGCGCGGGCCGAATTACGCCACGGTGTCGGCATGTGCCACGAGCGCACACGCGATCGGTGACGCTTTCCGCACCATCCAGTATGGTGACGCGGACGTGATGATCTGCGGAGGCTCCGAAGCGGCGGTCACGGCCATGTCGATCGGAGGCTTTGCGAACATGACGGCACTCTCCACGCGCAACGACAGCCCCGAAACGGCGTCGCGTCCGTTCGACAAGGACCGTGATGGATTCGTCATGGGAGAAGGTGCCGGGATCGTCATCCTCGAGGAGCTTGAGCACGCACTCGCGCGCGGCGCGAAGATCTATGGCGAGATGGGCGGCTATCGCGCCACCGGCGACGCCTACCACCTCACGGG
>JALYVY010000360.1 GCA_030852985.1 Gemmatimonadota bacterium
TCCCGATCCGAAGCGCGCAACCGAAACGGCAGCGGTGGACGTCCCATATCCCTTGGACGCTCCGTCCCGCTGCCGCGTCACATTACTTCATACACTCTTCACGCGGTCTGAGACCTAGCGGCGGCCGCGGCCTCCACCGCCACCACTGCGCGGACGATCTTCCCGCGGCGGCCGATCTCCTTCCGGACGCGGCGGACGCGCCTCCTCTTCCGGCATGCCCTCAGGACGCTCCTGCAGCGCCTTGATCGACAGGCGCAGGCGCCCACGCTCATCGCGGTCGAGCAGCTTGACCGTGACGCGATCGCCCTTGTTGACGACGTCTTCCGTCTTGTCGGTGCGACCCCACTTCAGCTCGGAAATGTGGACCAGGCCTTCCGTACCGGGCATGATCTCGATGAACGCGCCGAATGCCGTGGTCGTCTTCACCGTGCCTTCGTACGTCGCGCCGATTTCCGGCTCGGCCGTGATGGCCTGCACCATCTGGCGCGCGCGCTGCATCGCCTCGCCGCCAACGGCAGCGATGGTGACGAGACCCGTGTCGTCGACGGTGAGCTCCGCGCCCGTCTCATCCTGGATGCCGCGGATGGTCTTGCCCTTCGGTCCGATGAGGTCGCCGATCTTCTCGGGGTTGATCATCAGCGTGACGATACGAGGCGCATACGTGCTGAGCTCTGCGCTCGGCTCGGCGATCGCCTTGTTCATCTCTGCCAGGATGTGCAGGCGGCCTTCCTTGGCCTGGGCCAGCGCTTCCTTCATGATCTGGAGGTCGAGGCCCTCGACCTTGATGTCCATCTGGATCGACGTGATGCCGTTCGCCGTTCCAGCGACCTTGAAGTCCATGTCGCCGAGGTGATCCTCGGTACCAAGGATGTCCGTGAGGATCGCGTACTTCTTGCCTTCCTTGATCAAGCCCATTGCGACGCCAGCCACCGCGCCGCGAATGGGCACGCCGGCGCTCATCATCGCGAGCGATCCACCGCACACCGTTGCCATGGAGCTCGAGCCATTCGACTCGAGGATCTCGGAGACGATGCGCAGCGTGTACGGGAAATCAGCAAAGTCCGGAAGCACGCCCTGAAGCGCACGCTCGGCCAGATTCCCGTGCCCGATTTCGCGACGCGAGGTTCCGCGCATCGGGCGGACTTCTCCCGTGGAGAAGGGCGGGAAGTTGTAGTGCAGCATGAACGACTTGGTTGTCTCGCTCGGGCTGTCGATCGTGTCGAGTCGCTGCGCGTCGCTGGCGGTGCCGAGCGTGACGGCCACGAGCGCCTGCGTCTGTCCACGCGTGAAGAGCGCGGAGCCATGCGCGCGCGGCAGGAGATTCGTGTCGATGCTGATGGGACGTACTTCGTTCGTGGCACGACCGTCGACACGCTTCTTCGTCGTGAGCACTTGCGAGCGGAGCGCGTTGTATTCCAGGTCGCCGAGGATGTTCTTGATCTCCTTGGCGTTATCGGGCAGGTCGGCGGCGAATGACTCGGCGACTTCCTTCTTCACCGTCTCGACCGCCTGGACGCGCGTCTGCTTGTCCTTCTGGTTGAGCGCCTCGGAGATCTTCGCGTCAGCGGCGCCCTTCACCTTCTCGAGCAGACCCTCGGTGGTGGCAGCCTTCTCCCACTTGAGCTTCTCAGTCTTGTCGGCGGCCTTGAGCAGTTCGTTCTGGTAGCCGATGAGCTCCTTGATTCCGGCGTGCGCAACGGTAATCGCCTCAACGACGTCCTCCTCGCTCACCTCGAGGGCGCCGCCCTCGACCATCATGATGGAGTCCTGCGTGCCAGCGACGACGAGCTCCATGTCGCTGTACTCGAGCTGCTGGAACGTCGGGTTCAGCACCCAGTTGCCCTGCACGCGACCGACGCGAACGCCGGCGAGTGGCTCCGCGAACGGGGTGCGGCTGGCGTTGAGCGCGAAGGACGTGGCCACGAGTGCGAGGACATCCGCCTTGTTCTCCTGATCAGCGCTGATGACATAGCAGAAGACCTGAACTTCGTTCTGGAAGCCTTCCGGGAAGAGCGGACGGATGGAGCGGTCGATGATGCGGCAGCTCAGGATCTCGCCGTCGGTGGGGCGGCCTTCGCGCTTGATGAAGCCACCGGGAATCTTGCCGGCGGCGTAGGTCTTTTCCTTGTACTCGACGGTGAGTGGGAAGAACGGGAGCGGACTCTTGTTGTCGCTCACCGTGACGGTCGCGAGGACCATCGTGTCACCGTAGGTGATGAGGCATGAGCCAGCCGCCTGCTTGGCCATGCGGCCGGTCTCGATGACCAGCTTGCGTCCAGCGAACGTCTTTTCAATGCGTTGCATGTGTTTTCCTTTCGTCTCTCTCTTCGTTGCGGCCGGCCCTATTGCCGGCGCGCGCTTCTGAGGTGCTGCGTGAAATGCAAAACGCGCGGTCCGCAAGAAATGCGTCCGCGCGAGTGCATTGTGGTGACCTGCCTAGTACCGGAGACCGAGTTCCTGAACGATGCTGCGATAGCCGTCGATGTCAGTCCGCTTCATGTAATTGAGCAGGCGGCGACGGGTACCGACCATCTTCAGCAGGCCGCGACGGCCATGATGGTCTTTCTTGTGTTCGCGAAAATGCTCGGTGAGGTAGACGATGCGGTCCGAGAGGAGCGCAACCTGGACGCGGGCGGAGCCGGTGTCGGTCTCGTGCGTCTTGTACTTCTCGAGCGTCGGGGCGTTATCGAAAGCCATGTTCCTGGACTGTCCTGAGCGAGGCAAAGTGGTTGAGCCATGGAACTTAGCTGGTAGAACTCTCGATGTAAAGGCTCGCGTCCCCCGCGACTGAGCCGCACGCCCACCGCTCAGGGTGCCGTCAGCCGAACAGGCGTGCAACGATGTCCTTGAAGCCTGTCGCCACGTCGTTGAAAGTCGACATCGCAAAGATGAGCAGGATTGCCACCAGGCCAGTGCGCAGTATGTACTCCCGCGTCCGGGTGCTGAACGGGCTTCCCTTCACCGACTCCGCGATGTTGATCAGAATCTGACCCCCGTCGAGAATGGGAATGGGAAGCAGGTTGAGCACGGCGACGTTCACACTCAGTATCGCGATCAGGAGAAACAGGCTCTCCATGCCGCTTTGAGCCGCGGCGACGGACGCGCGCGAGATCGCGATGGGACCACCCAATTGACGAACCGACACCTCGCGCGTGATCAAGCCGTGCACGACGTCCACGATCTTCGTTGCCGTCATCCACGTCTGCCGCGCACCCTCGCGAAATGCCGCCGGGACGCCCAGCGGCTGCCGCGTGGTGAAATCGGCCGGCGTTGCGCCGATCTTGCCCACGCTGCCCATCACCTTCGTGAC
>JALYVY010000156.1 GCA_030852985.1 Gemmatimonadota bacterium
CCTGGTACAGGTCAGCAAGGAGCCCATCTCCACCAAGGGACCGCGCGTCACCGCGCAGGTGTCCATGGCCGGGCGGTTCCTTGTCTTCATGCCGTTCGCGTCACGCGTCGGCGTCAGTCGCAAGATCGGCGATCGCGAAGAGCGCAAGCGTCTTCGGGCCCTCGTCGAGGGCATGCTGCCAGACGACTCGGGCGGCGTCATCGTCCGCACCGTCGGTGAGGATGTCACGCCGGAAACGATTGAGCGTGAGCTGCAGTCGTTGATGAATGCGTGGAAGCGCATCAAGAAGAAGACGCACTTCGTCCGTCCGCCGTCGCTCGTGCATCGCGAGACCTCGCTGACGCGTGGCCTCATTCGCGACATCTTCAGTGACAAGGTGGAGCGCGTCACCGTCGACTCGAAGCAGGTGTACAACGAGATCGTTGAATACCTCAAGGGCATCGCGCCGGAGCTGCTCGAGCGGATCGTGCTCTATGAAGATACCACGCCGCTATTCGACAAGGCCGAGATCGAAACGGAGATCCGCGATCTTTTCAAGCGTCGATGCGACCTGCCATCCGGGGGCTACCTCATCATCGAGCCAACCGAGGCGCTCATCTCGATCGACGTGAACTCGGGCCGCTTCGTGGGCAAGAAGGATCCGGAGAAGACGAGCCTCAAGACGAACATGGAGGCCGCGCGCGAGATCGCGAGGCAGCTGCGGCTGCGCGACGTCGGCGGCATCATCGTCTGTGACTTCATCGACATGGACACGAAGACCAATCGCGACAAGGTGCTGCAGGAGCTCCGCCAGCACCTTGGCCGCGATCGCGCGCGTACGAAGGCGTTCGCCGTGTCCGATCTCGGCCTGATCGAGATGACGCGACAGCGTGTGCGACAGAGTCACCTGCAGAGCATGACCGAAGCGTGCGCGACCTGCAACGGGACAGGCCGCATCTTTACCGCCGAGTCCATCCTGCGGCGTATGGAGCGCAGCGTGAAGCGCATGGGGATCGAGGGCAAGAAGGATCCGCTCCTCGTGAAGATGCACCCGGACGTGGCGATGTTCGCGATGGAAAACGAATCCGACATGATGAAGAAGCTCGAGAAGGCCGTCGGATTCTCGCTCGAGATGCGGGATGATCCACTGCTCAAGCCGGACGAGTTCAAGCTGGTGGTGAAGAGCGCGGGCCGCGACGTGACGATGCAGTACGCTGTTGCCTAGGGCAGGATGATAGGAGGATGGAGGATAGGTCAGAATTTCCTATCTTCCTATCCTCCTATCTTCCTATCTTCGCGCCCTTAAGGTACGGCCAGCAGCCCTACACGCCCGCCGAAATCATCATCCACGGTGGGCGTGTTCGCTGGGGCACGCCATTCACCTCCGTCAATGCGCAGCATGAGGCGGTGCGTCCCGCTTGTCACCCGCATCGTGCTCTCGAACGCCGCGCCATTGCGGACCATCGGCCGGGGTTCCCAGTCGGTGAAGTCTCCCATGATCTCCACCGCACGCGCATCGGGAACATGGATGCGCACCGTGCGCATGTCCGCGGTGCCGGTGAACTGGATCATTTCCTCATGCACGGTTGCGCGCGCCACTGCCGGTGACGCCTGGCCGAACCGGACGCTGACGCTCACGCCATCGAGCGCGTCGCTGCCGCGGACATAATCCGGGAGTTGGTGCGCCGCCGAGAGCACGACCGCGGTGGACCCGCCTGTCCAGAAGACGGCACTCGCCGCGAACGCTGGTTCGAACAGGTGGTTTGCACCGGCATCCCGTCGCGACGTAAAGTCGAGGGTGACCGCCGTCGCCTCACTCTCGGCGCGGATGCTCAGGCCGCCCTCGAGATACTGCACGGGCGCCGTTCCCACGGCATTGTATCGTTGGGGCCCCGCGTAGAGCGTCGCTCTCGTCCACTCCTGAAGCAACGTCGCCGACAACTCATTACGGCCAAACTTCCACCACGAGGAGGCATCAACACTGCCGCCAAAAAAGACGTCCGTCTCGCGCGACGCCAGCTGGCTACTCCCGCGAATCCAACCACCCACAGATCCCACCTCGTACGCGGTGCGAGCGCCAAGCAGTGCCGTCACCGCCTGCCCCGCCGACGTGGTGTTACCGGCAGCAGAAATATCCGCCACGAGATCATGATGCACAGCGCCAGCGGTGATGGAGCGGATGCCCGCCCGTATATCCGCAAAGCCGATCGCTGCGGTGTTCGTACCCATCGCGCCGATCTCCGCTGACCCGAAGAGCTGACGCTGCGCGCCCGCGATCGAGACCCGCAGTTGCGGCCCGATGACGGATATGTCGTCCTCCGTGAACCTCGCCGCGGAAATGCCGACGTCCACCACCGGATGCACCTGGGCACCCAGCTGTTGACCCCAGGCAATCGCGACCAGCAGCCCAAGAACGCCGCAGATCGCTCGACCCACTACGGCTTCCGCCGCGGAGGAGGATTCGGCGTCCCATTCGTGACGCTCCCGGCGCCCAGATTCACGAAGCCTCCGTTCGCCGCCTCCGCCGCTGTGGCTACGTTGAGCTGACGTTCAAGCGCCCGCAGTCGGAACGTGGCAGACGCATTCGGCGACAGTCCCGACGCCACATCCGCCTCGACCTGGTTCCCCAGCGCCACGAGGAGCGCTGGCGATGCGTTGCGCCGCAGGAGTCCGAGCACCATCTCCACCGCCTTCCCTTCGGACACACCGCTTGCCAGGAGCTGGGCCAACGCACCGATCGGTGCAGTGACTGATTGCGGCGTTGCGGCACGAACGGCGCGCAACGACGCGGCCTGTGCACCCGCCGCGATCGCATCCGCGCCCGCAGTGACTTCCTCCGCGGTCGAGTTTACGCCGAGCGCGTCGCGCGCGACCGACAGGCGCTCGCTCAACCGCTCGACAGCCGCTCGGATGCGTAGCGCGGGAGCGCGCTTGAGACGGCCCTCTCGAACTTTCGCCACGAGTGGCTCCACGGGCAGGCCACGGTCGCGTGCACGCGTGATCTCCCTGCCAAGGGCGGCCTGGGTCGTGCTGTCCAAATCAGACAGGCCGGCCGCGTACACCACCTGCTGCGCGTGGAGTCGGAACGACGGCAGTGTCAACGCGAACAGCAGGGCAGCACATGCACGAGCCACCCAATTTCCTCGAGACCGTGGACTGGGCGTCACGGCCGCCCCACGAGCACCACCGACCCAGGACGCCCGAAGTCTGCGTCCGGCGCCGCGGTCGCACGCGGATCACGCATCCACTGCGTGTCATTTACGACGAATGCATACACGTGCCGCCCTGGCCGGAGCATCAAGCGCACGCTCCAGAGTCCGCTCGCATTATCACGCAACATGGGCGCTGTCCGTTCATCCCAGCCGTTGAAGTCGCCGACGACGCGCACACTGGTTGCTGCGGGCGCGCTGAACACCAGTTCCACAGGGCGTGGAGCTTCTGCAGCGTTGATCGCGCTCGCTGAGGTGAGCAGCTGAGGTACCGTGGCGGCAGTGCCTCGCGACGCAGCGGGCGCCACTCCCCGGCGCCCCATCGAGGGCATTGCGAGCGCCGTGGCGATGACGACGGCAGCGGCGGTCATACCCGTCCAGATCCATCGACTGGGTGAAGTGGAATAGCTTCGGTCCCGCTCGCGCTGCCGTTCGGCGGCAATGGCGATGAGCAGCTTCGCCGTTGCCTCTGGGCGTACGTCAGGCAGCTCGCGGAGCGCATCGATCGCCTTCCCGAGCAATCCCGCGTGTTCATCCATCACGGTCGATCTCCGTCAGCAGTCCACGTAGGGCGTCGCATGCGCGCTTCACGCGCATCTTGAGTGCGGAGACTCTCGCACCGGTCGCGGTGGCCATGTCTTCATAGGTCAGGTCTTCGACGTGTCGCATGAGGAACGCCTCGCGTTGATCGCGGGGGAGCGCAGCGAGGGCGCCCTGGATGGCATCGCGCCAGGCAAACGCGTCATCTTCCGCGTGCAAGGTGGGTCGCTCAGGCACCTCGCCATAGTCGACAAGATCGGAATGCCGTCGCGCACGGCCGCCGGCTGTACGACACCGGTTCGCGAGAATGCGGAACAGCCACGGTTCGAAGGCTTCGCGATCCTCGTATTTCGGAAGGGCGCGGTACACGCGGACGAACGTGTCCTGCACGGCCTCCTCCGCGTCGTCCCGATTCGAGAGCATGTGCAGCGCAAACCGCAGGCAGCGCGCGTAATACGTATCCACCAGCGTCGCGAATGCCCGGACGTCACCTCCGCGCGCCGCGTGCACCAGCAGGCTGCGAGGCGCAACACCATCGACGTCGCTTGCCGCATTCTGTGAGCTGCCGAGGAGCTTCAGTCGGTCGCGCGTGCTCATGGGTTGAGCTTCGTCACGTGAGCGGGCCCGGAGCGCTGCCATCCATCAGGACTCCCTTCAACCTCGAACCAGTAGACGAGGTAGTCCGAGCGTTCCGATCCGTAGCCGAGGACCATTGTCCCTGGCACAACTCGTCGCTCACCCGGAAACTGCTCGGTGCATTCGCGGTTGCAGGGCACGAGGTGGAGGAGGGCCGGAATACGCTCTCCATCTCGATGGAGTGGATCGGGTGCCCCGTCTCAATCACGATCACGGGCCCCTCGGCACTCGAGGCGACTGTGATGGCTCCGAGCAGTGGGGCCATGGTGTCTCGATCCCCAGGCGAGGAGCGTGCAAGGGCCGCGAGTGCGAAGAATCGAGCGGTTCGACGGGGCATGGACCGGTAGCAGGGGTTCATTCGGCTCAACCCGGTGTGGTTGTGTGAAGTCACAATCGAGGTTGGGGCGAGCTTGGCGCGCGCGAACGGCGCGGTTGACACGTAACCTCGCACCACTTAACTTCTTAGGCTCTACGTCACATGCTCCCGACCCACAGATATGTCCTACGCAATCATTCGTACCGGCGGCAAGCAGTTCCGTGTCGAAGCCGGCAAGAAGTATCGCATCCCCTCGGTGGTTGGCGAGGCCGGTGGCTCGATCGAGTTCAATGACGTTCTCCTCGGAAGCGATGGCCAGAACGTCAAGACCGGTATTCCGCTACTCTCGGGCGCGAAGGTCACCGGCGAGATCATCAAGCATGGCCTGGCCGACAAGATTATCGTCTTCAAGATGAAGCGCCGCAAGAATTACGCGAAGAAGCAGGGACATCGGCAGGGCTTCACCGAAGTCCAGATCAACGACATCACACTCGGTTGACGCGAGGATACCATGGCTCATAAGAAAGGCGTCGGCTCGTCACGCAACGGCCGCGACAGCAACCCGAAGTATCGCGGGATCAAGAAGTTCGGTGGCGAGAAAGTCATCGCCGGCAACATCATCCTGCGCCAGTGCGGAACCGTGTGGCACCCGGGAAAGAATGTCGGACTGGGCACTGACTACACGATCTACTCGCTCATCGACGGCTTCGTGAAGTTCGAGCACAAGAGCAAGACGCGTCAGAAGGTCAGCGTCTATCCGGCCGAGCGCGCCGAAACCTCGGCCGCGTAGTCTTCAATCAGCGCTGCAAGATCCAGACGCGCCCTCCCATTCGCGGAGGGCGCTTTTGTTTGCATGCGCGCTCCGCAACCTTTGAAGGCGTGTTGCGTACGATACGAAGCAACCCAGGAGGACGACATGGCGATCTGGAACTCACTGAAACGCGAGCTCGACAAGGCAGGGCAGGCGGCTCAGGGTGCACTTGATGAGGGCAAGCTCCGGCTCGAGTCACACCGCGCGAAACAGCGTGCGGAGGCCGCAGCCGCGTCCCTGGGCTTTGCCGTCTATCGCGCGCGAACCGCCGGTGGTGAACTTGATACAGAACGATACACCCTCCTTGCAGCCATGCTCGCCGCGGCAGAGTCGGAAGTGGCTCGTCTCGAGGGCGAAATCCGGCAGCACTCCGCACCTCCGCCCCCCAGCAGTACCTGATCACTGCGAATTGAATCGAAGCGCCGACGCACGAAAGGGTGGCGTTTCTGCTTGATGCGACTAGCTGGGCAGGATGCGGACGTCGTCGGTACATATGCCGTCGACTGCGAACGCAGCGAGACGCAGGATCTCTGGCTCCGTATTCACGGTCCAGGGAATCACCCTGCCGCCGAACGCGTGCACGGCGTCCACCATCCGCGACGTCACGAGTGAATGATGTGGCCACAGGTCGACCGCGCCAGTCCGCGTCATGGCCATCAGCGCGTCGTTACCGTCGCTCTCGATGAGAATCCCGAGTCGACGCTTGGTCCCCGAACGGGCGAGTCGAAGTATCAGCTCATGGTCGAAGCTGTGGATTGCGGCGGACCCCGTGTAGCGACTCAAGGCAACCTCCACGCGGCCCTCGATCGCAACCCCTTTCACCTCAACGAACAGTTGCGCCCTCCCGTTGACGAGCTCGGTCACCTCGTCGAGCGTAGGAAGGTCGGGCATTTCGGCAAGGAGATTCTCCAGCCGAGTTCGCTGCAGCTCGGTTCCGCTCGGCAAGTTCGCATCGTGATGCACGACGATCATCCCATCTGAGGTGGCGTGCACGTCGAGCTCGATCCCTTGTGCGCCATACTCCAGGGCCAGCTCGAAGCTGCGAAGAGTGTTTTCCGTCGCCAGGGTGGGCATGCCGCGGTGCGCGATCCGGAGGGGCGAGGACATTTGGTTGGTGAATGGTGCAGTGCAGGCGGTGAGCGGTATCTTACCGCCGTGCTATCGTATGTGCGACTGCCCTTAACGCCCATTGGGTTCTCGCGTCCAACTTCCCGGATTGCATGACTAACGACGCCGGGGACGCCGATGATCAGACAGACCTCGACCTCATCGCACGATGGAAGGGCGGCGAGCAGCGCGCGGCAAGCCTGCTGGTCGAACGCCACGCGGGTGCCGTGGCCAGGTTCGTACGCTCCGTTGGCGCGCGTGAGGAAGTGCAGGACATCGTGCAGGACACCTTCGTTCGGGCCTTTGGTTCGCTCGACGGTTTTCGCGGGGACAGCTCGCTCCGCACGTGGCTGTTCACCATTGCGCGAAGGCTGTTGCTCGACCACCGCCGGTCCGAACGCCGCCGGGGCGAGCAGGTCGAGGTGCGGGACGGCGACGTGGTCACGGAGTACGACTCGCTCGACACGGTGGTGGCCGACGAAACGCGCGCGCGAATGCAGGGAGCCATCGATGGACTCTCGAAGAAGCAGCGGGAGGTATTCCTGCTGAGGGTCAGTGAAGGATTGTCCTACAAGGAAATAGCCGACGTGGCAGGGACGACCGAGGGAGCCGCGCGCGTGCACTACCACAATGCCATGCGCGCCATAAAGGAGTTTCTCCATGAATGATTGCCCGAACGCCGACGTTCGAGACTTGTTGCCCGACCTCCTGCACGGACGGCTCGATGCCATCGCGCGCATGGCGGTGAAGGCGCACGTGGCCGATTGTGCGGACTGCACCGCCGAATTGGCGTTGCTGCGTGACCTTCGCCTCGTGCGCCGCACCCCGGCGCTCGACAGGAACGCGATCATCGCTGCCGTGCCGGCCTATCGTGCTGCACCCCGACGGTCGTGGGTCGGTTGGCGCGCTGCAGCTGCCATCACCGTGCTGGTTGTGGGCGCGTCGTCGGTCGCGGTGCTTCAGCGCGGTGTGAGCCCGGCGAGGTCTCACACTGCCGGCTCGACGATGGTCCCGACCACCGCTGCCGTTTCCTCCCCGTCTCGTCCGGTGACGGTGGCGATCACTCCCGGGAACCCTGTTGCGGAGAAGCGTCCCATCACCACGATGCCGATCGCGCCCGCACCAACGTCTGTCGCCTCGGCGACCGCCAGTGCGCCCGGAGAACGCGAGCTCGCCATGGCGGGCGGTTCCCTCGGCGATCTCGACGACCGGCAACTTGCATCGCTGCTGAAGGACATCGAGTCCCTCGACGCGGTGCCGTCGATCGAAGTCGGTTATACGCCTCTCTCACCCATCGCTCCGTCATCCACTTCGCAGGCGTCGCCGTGAAGACTCGCACCATCGTGGCCGCACTCGCACTCTTGCTTGCCAGCGTGAACGCGCATGCGCAGGCCGGAGCAGGGGCACGCGCCGCGATGCGCGCGAGCCGGCGTGCGGAACAACAGCAGCAGAAACAGCAGCAGCGTCGGCAGCAGCCGCAGAAGGAAGAGGGGATTCAGCAGAGCGCGCCCGAGCAGCTGAAGCGTCAGCAACTGCAGCAGCAGATTCGTCGTTCGCTCTGGCGTGTGGCGAAGCAGCGCATCGGCTTCACTGATGGGCAGATGCTTCAGCTGGAGCGCAGCAGCCAGCGGTTCGATCAGGAACGGAGGCAGCTGGCCGTAGAGGAAAGGGCACAGCGCGTTGCGATGCGACGGGAGATTCTTGCCGATTCCGCGGCCAATCAGGCCACAATTGCCACCGCCCTCGATGGGCTCCACGCGCTGCAGCAGCGGCGCCTGGACATTCAGGCAGAGGAGCAGAAGGAGTTTTCGGGCTTCATGACCCCGCTGCAACGCGCTCGATTCGGCGCCTTGCAGGAGCAAGTGCGAAAGCGGCTGCAGGAATTCGATCGCACGCAGGGTCAGCCAGCTGGCGAGGCGCCGCTCGGCACCCCCTGAGACGCTGCGCCTTCGGGCGTAGCGGCTTCTGGCGTTCGCTGATCGCCGCCACTGCGACGATCGGGCAGGGAGAAGGCGAACTCCGAGCCGCACTCTGGGAATTCGGCCCAGGCGCGTCCACCCTGACTTCGCGCGGTGTCGCGAACGATGCTCAGACCGAGGCCCGTCCCCTCGACCTCGGTGATGGTCTCGTGGGCGCGGAAGAATCGTTCGAACAGGTGATCGCGCTTTTCCGTCGGCACACCGAGTCCGTTATCCGTGACGCGAACCACCACCTCCGCCATATTATCCTGGCTCGTCTCGCGCTTGGCGCTGATCACCGCCCAGCGTCGTTCCTGGGAAGGATCCGCGTACTTGATCGCGTTCGACAGATAGTTCGTAAGGCAGAGCTCAACAGCCGCGGCGTTCACGTCGACGTCGATCAGGTCGTCAGCGAGCTGGAGATCCACGGCGCTGTCATGAGCGGCCTCTCGCACCTGACGAATGGCTTCTTGCGCCGCCGATCGGAGGCTGATGTGCTTCTGGTGCCGCACGTCCGTGCCGCTTCGGCCGACGGCAAGGATGTTCGCCACCGCCGACTGCATCATTCGGGCGTTCCGCCGCACGATATCCACGAATTTGGTGCGCTCCTCACTCGGCATGTCGGGCAGCTCGGAGAGGATGTCACTGGCGCCGAGGATCGTTCCGATGCGGTTCTTGATCTCGTGCGACACGGCGCGGTTGAAGGTCCGAATCCGCTCCTCACGCTCGCGAACTTCGTCCGCGGCGAGACGAAGGAAGTGCGTCGTCGTGGTTTGCTGAATGATCGTGATGGCGCGAAAAAGGCGCTGCCCACACACCAGCAGCTCGCTTTTCGCACACGGTTCGGGCATGGTGTCAGCTTCCTGCGCCAGATAGCTGAACAGGATGCCACCCAGGATCTCGTGCTCCTTCAGGATCTCATATGCGTCGAAGCCCTGGGCGTGACGGAGTGCGCCAAGCTCCATCGCCTTTCCCACCACGGGCATGTCGACGCTGATCTCTGCTGACGGGTTCTCCAGGTAGGCGGCGATGCCATCAATCAGCAGCGGTACGTGGTCGAGCAATTCCTCGGTGGGAAATACGCGATTGGGATCGATCGAGACGCGCTCGACGATTCGCGTGAGCCAGTGCGTCGTGAGCTCGAGCCGCGAGGCGCGAAGCCGGGTCGCCAACGCCGCGGCGAGAGGGCAGTCCGACCCAATCTGATTTGCCATTCCGCACCGATGTGCACGGAACAGGCCGGAATTCAGAACGGGCCGCCATCCTGGGCGGCCCGTCGCGAATCACTCAGATGCCTAGAAAACGTTACGGCGTGAGATACCCGTTGTTGGTCGACCCACCATCGAAGTTGTTGTTGATGGAGCCGATCACGTTGTTCAGATCGGAGATGGAGACTCCCGCGGGTAGCGCGCCAGTATTGCCACCGATCACCGCGTTGCCCATGTCAACGACCTGTGCGACCGTGAGCCCGGCAAGCTTGCCCGATACGACATTCATGGCCCCGAGCCCACTACGCGTCACGCCGGCGGCGGAGAAGTCCACCGAGAGGCGCAGTGCCAGAAGCTGACCCGCAAGAACGCCGGCGGCCGAGGTGGGGTTGGTGGCGCTCACCGAAAGGATCAGGAGCGAAGCGCTGAATGCATTCGTCCGTGCTCAGCCGTATGCAGAGCACATGCCGAAATTGTGTTTAGATTAAGTCGTTATTAGGTAATGTTTTAGCGATGTGATGTTAGGGAAGAGCTAGCTAGTGTCCATCCTGAAACGGCTCGTTTTGATCTAACAGGAGCGTATAGCGGCCCTCGAAGGTGGTTGAGAGCCGGCCGAATGGCGAGGCAGACTGCGAGAGGAGGCGTCACGGGCCGCCTGTGGGCGCTGAGCGACGATGCCGGGCAGGCGGCGGCTTGAGGGGGGAGCTGCGTGAGAGTCGGTGGGTGTGGTCTTAGAGGAGGCGGGCGCGCGCGAGTACGAGGACGTTCGCGGCGAGCACCGCCGTGCGCACGTACGCCTGAAAGCCCGCTGGACCTTTCCACACGCAGCGCGCGAGACCAAAGACGCGCTTGAGA
>JALYVY010000157.1 GCA_030852985.1 Gemmatimonadota bacterium
GGCCTACGGCGATGCAAACCTCGATGCGCGCGTGCCCGCGGCCGTAGACATGCGCTACGCGATCGGGTCGATCAGCAAGCAGTTCACTGCCTCCGCGGTGTTGCTGCTTCAGGAGGACGGGAAGCTCAAGCTCGACGACCCGGTCGAGAAGTATGTTCGTGGGCTGTCACGTGGGAACGAGGTGACCATTCGACAACTCCTCACGCACACGTCCGGCTATCAGGACTTCTGGCCGCAGGACTACCTGATGACGCCGATGCTGAAGGATGTCACGCCGGCCGAGATCGTGAAGGGATGGGCAAGGCAGCCGCTGGATTTCGAGCCCGGCACGCGCCATCAGTACAGCAACACGGGGTATACGATCGCCGCGATGGTCGTCGAGAAGGCGAGCGGAATGCCGTTCTTCCAGTTCGTGAAGCGCCGGCTCCTCAACAAGGTCGTGATTCCGAGCGCACGGAATTTCGACGCGAATCCGCGGGCGGTGGATGCGACCGGATACATCCGATACGGCCTCGGCCCTCTTCGCGCAGCACCGGATGCCGGCAAGGGGTGGATGTACGGGGCTGGCATGCTCGCCATGACCGCGAGCGATCTCGCAGCGTGGGATGTCGCGATGCTCGATCGGGAGGTGCTTTCGCCTGCGTCGTACCGCGAGCTGACGGGTGAGACACGACTCAAGAATGGCGCAGCGACGAGCTACGCGCTCGGCCTCGACGTACGCATGCGTGGCGATCGCTTCGTGGTCTCGCACAACGGCGAGGTGTCGGGATTTACGGCGGACAACACCGTGTTTCCTGATGACAGCGCGGCGATCGTCGTGCTGACGAACCAGGATGCGGCGCCGGCGTCAGGCGCAATCGCGGACGGCATCGCACAACTGCTCTTTGCCACGGAAGACGCACGCGCCGCGTCACGGACAGCGCAGGCGCGCGCAATTTTCGCAGGGCTGCAGAAAGGGACCGTCGATCGCTCGCTCTTCACGCCGAATGCGAACGACTACTTCACCGCCCAGGCGCTCGGTGACTTCGCGTCGAGCCTTGCACCGCTCGGCGCCCCAACTCAGTTCATCGACCTGGGGTCGTCGAAGCGCGGCGGCATGACCGGTCGAAGCTATCGTGTGGTGTTCGCGGGCGGGAAGGCCGTGCGCGCGTGGACGTACGAGACGCCAGATGGAAAGCTGGAGCAATTTCAGGTGGCGCCGATCGGCTGAGGTCGCCGAGGCGCGGCACTACCGCGCAGAGATGTCTACTTCGGTCTGTCAGCCACTGACGTTCGGAGGATCCTCGCCGAGCGCCGTGGCGAGCTCGATCAGGTGATCCTGTTCCTGCATGAGGATTTCGCGGATGTGTTCCGCGATGGCGAACTCGCCCATCGCCTCGCACTCACGGACGCGATCGCGATAGTTGCGGATCGTCGTTGCCTCGTTGTCGAGGTCGAAGCGGAGCATTTCCTTCGCATCGTCCGACGTCTTCACGGGCTTGGGATTCGCCGTGATGTCGCCGCCAAGGTAGTCGATCTGCTTGGCGATGATGAGCGCGTGCTCGAGCTCTTCCGCGGCGTGTTGCTCGAGCTCCTTGGCGATTCCCATGTAGGACGCGCCCTTGATCGCCTGGGAGTAAACGACGTAGGCGATGATGGCCTGGTATTCGCGCGACAGGTCCTCATTGAGGTGCGCGATGAGTTGTTCGCGCGATTGCGCGGCGGGGGAAGCGGGAGTGGCTTTCTTGGTCACGTTCATCTGGCGTGCGAGAGGACTGCGTGTCCGACGGGTGTCAGGTCGAGGCAAGTCCCGTGCAACTGGTGCGGACCCGACGACGAGGGCGCGAGAAATCGATTGCACTCGCAATAGCGCGATGACGCTCCGCGCTTCCACCCGGCCTACTCTGGCCGGGTGCTCACTCTTCGCCAGGCCGCCGACCAGCTCGAGGCCGCCAACACACCACTCGGCAGAATCGCGCTCGCTGACTCGCTGGGTTTCTCGGCCGATCCGCAGCCGGTCGACGCGGAGACTGCGGCGCGCCTCGGCCTCCCGTCGAACATCGCCGACGTCTCCATGGTGAAAGGGCGCGGCGCCTTGCGCGTCCTGCTCTTCGTCGTCACGGACCATCAGCCATTGGGGAATTGTCTCGCGCTAGTCGCTGCGGCCTTGTCGGCGAATACCGCGCACGTGTTGTGGCTCATCATCGGCGCGGTCACGGACGACGACGAGGTTGGCATTGCATGCTGGTCCGCTGACCAGCGGGCGCCTCGAATGGTCGCGCTCGTCGCGCACCGGCGGCGCATTGTCGCCAGCGACGCGGAGACCATCTGCCTCCTTGCCGCCACCCGCGATGGCGACGACCTCCTCGTGCACACGCGATGGTGCGAGCTTTTCGGCCGCGAGGCCCTGTCACGACGGTTCTATCGCGTGCTCGAGCAACGTGTGCGGGCCCTGGCCGACTCACTCTCCGTGAACGTCGCAGCAGATCGCGCCGAACTGGCCCTGCTGTGCGTGTCACGGCTCATCTTCCTGTCGTTCCTCGAGGCGAAAGGGTGGCTCGACGGTGATCGTGCCTTCCTCTCCCGGCGCTTCGACGCCTGCATGGCGAGCGGCGGCCGGTTTCACGCGAGGGTGCTGCTCCCATTGTTCTTCGGCACACTGAACACACCCACACGTCACCGTGCTGCCGCGGCGCGGCGGTTCGGCAGCGTGCCCTTCCTCAATGGCGGACTCTTCGCTCGGGGAGCGCTCGAGCGACGGCATGCGTCCGCGCGCTTCTCCGACGAGGCGATGGGCGCGCTGTTCGGCCTGTTGCTCGGTGCGTATCGCTTCACGGCGCGAGAAGGACATGCCGACTGGTCCAGTGCGGCCATCGATCCGGAGATGCTTGGACGGGCATTCGAGTCGCTCATGGCCTCGCGTGAACGGCGGACCAGCGGTGCGTTCTATACACCGCAGCCGATGGTTGCGCATGTGGTCGACATGGCACTCGCTGAATCGCTGAGCGACAGCACTCTGTGCAGCGATGACATCCGGGCGGCAATGAACGGGTCGCCGGTGAGTCACACAACACTCGGGGCAATGCACGCTCGCTTGCGTACCTACACCGTGCTCGACCCCGCGTGCGGGTCCGGCGCGTTTCTCGTGTTCGTGCTCGAGCGCCTCGCGCTCCTGCACCGTGCGTGCGGCGATCCTCGCTCCATCGCGGCCATCCGGCGCGAAGTATTGTCGCGCGCGATTCATGGCGTCGATGTCAATCCGACCGCGGTGTGGCTGTGCGAGCTCCGGCTCTGGCTTTCCGTCGTCATTGAAAGCGACGAGACCCGGATGTCTTCCGTGCCGCCGCTCCCCAATCTCGACTGCAATGTTCGCATCGGGGACGCACTTTCGGGCGACGGCTTCGTGGCGGCGCCATCGCTCGTGGGGCCGCCATCGGTGCTCGTGCGGCTTCGAGAGCGCTACGTGCGCGCAGCGGGGCCGCGGAAGGCGCCGCTGCGGCGCGCCATCGAACGTGAGGAGCGGTTGCGCGCCGTCGCGATGATCGACGTCGAGCTCGCGTCACTTTCGCATCGGCGCCGCGAGCGCCTGCGGGCGCAGCGCGCCGAGGATCTCTTCGGCGAACGGGCGAGGCCCGGTGCGGCGGTGCGCGAGGCGATGCGTCTGGAGCGGCTTCGGGCCGGTGTGCTCAAGCGTGGCCGCCACCGGCTGCTCGACGGTGGTGCACTGCCCTTTTCCTTTCCCTCGCACTTTGGCGCCGCCCATGCGCGCGGCGGATTCGACCTCGTTGTCGGCAATCCACCGTGGGTCCGTCTTCATAACATCCCGGTCGCATCGCGCGCGGCCCTGAAGGTGCGCTACCGCGTCTACCGCGAAGCGGCGTGGGAACGCGGCGCCACCGGCGGCCACGCGATGCGTGGCTTCTCGGCGCAAGTCGACCTTTCCGCCCTGTTCGTGGAGCGAAGCGTTGGCCTCGCCGCTCCCGATGGCTGCGTGGCGCTCGTGCTGCCCGCGAAGCTCTGGTGCTCCCTGGCCGGCGGCGGTGTTCGACGCATGCTCGGCGATGAGACGCGACTCCGCGCCATCGAGGATTGGTCCGAAGCGCCCGCGTCTTTCGACGCGGCGGTCTATCCGTCCGTCCTGATTGCCAGCCGCGCCCGGACGCCACAGCAGCCAGCGCGCGTCACTGTGCGCCGCCGGACGCTCGACATCACCTGGTGCGCGGACGACGACGCCATCCGCCTCGACCGCAGCGACAGCGCGAGCCCGTGGCTGCTCCTTCCCCGGGAGGTGCGTCACGCATTCGACCGGATCATCGCGCGCGGCGCCCCGCTCGCCGACGCGCCACTCGGCCGCGCGACACTCGGCGTGAAGTGCGGGTGCAACGACGCGTTCATTGTGCAGGCCATCGAGGAACGCGGCGACGTGGTGGACGTGGAATGTCAGGGCAGACTCGGCTCCATCGAGCGCGATCGACTCCGTCCTCTGCTGCGAGGTGACGCGGTGTCGGCGTGGTCCATTCCGAAATCGCGGAGCGCGATCATCTGGACGCATGATGCCGGTCGCCCTTTGCGCGCGCTGCCACCCCTCGCCGCCCGCTGGCTCGCGCCATGGCGGCGTCAGCTCCTGAACCGAACCGACCTGCGTGGTGGCGGCGTGTGGTGGACACTGTTTCGCACCGAGGCCGCGGACTGCACCAGGCCGCGTGTCGTGTGGAGCGACTTCGGCCGAACACCACGCGCTGCGCTACTGCCCGCCGGTGATCCGACCGTGCCCCTCAACAGCTGCTACGTCATTGCGTGCGACGACACTGTCGACGCGCTCGCGCTCACCGCGCTCCTGAACACGCCGATCGCCGCCGCGTTCCTCAATACCATTGCGGAGCCCGCGCGTGGCGGATGGCGACGTTACCTCGCGTGGACCGTTGCCCTCCTTCGCGTTCCGCAGGACTGGGAGCGCGCACGCACCGTGCTGGCTCCCATCGCCGAACGCGCGTTGCTGGGCAATATCGCCACACAAGAGGAACTGCTCGTGGCCGCGTGTCACGCGTATCGGCTCCGACGCTCCGATATCGCACCCCTCGTGGCGTGGTCAGAGAGTCAGACGAACGGTTGAAGGCGGCCCGCGCCGCCATTGCCCGCGCCTGCCTCGATGCGCTGCCGTCCGACCAACTCGGCGACATATGCCTCCGGCCCGAGCAGCGGCGCATCTGCGCGCGTGCGCAACGCGCGCTCGACGAGCATGGTGGCTGCCTCGTTGGGGAAGACGTCGGACGCGGGAAGACGTTCATTGCGTTGGCGCTCGCGCAGCGCTGGTCCACGCCGCTCATCGTGGCACCCGCCTCGCTCCGGTCCACTTGGCAATCCGCACTGGCGCGTGTCGGCGTTGACTACCCGATCGTCTCGCACGAGTCCCTGAGCAGGGGACACGCGGCTCACGTGCTGTTCGACGCGCTCATCGTCGACGAAGCGCATCACTTTCGCAATCCGGCCACGCTGCGGTACGCCGAGCTCGCGCGCATGGCTGCTGCTGTCCCTATTGTCCTTCTGTCCGCGACGCCACTTCAGAATCGCGACCGGGACCTCGCTGCGCAGGTGGCGCTCTTTCACGGCGAGGGCGCATTCTTTCTCATCAGGGAATCGCTCGCGCGATTCATCATCCGCGGAGACGATGCGCCGCAGCCTGACATGCCGGCCGTTGCGCCGCCTGAGTGGCTCGGCGTGGATGCCGACGACGGCGCCGTGCTCGCCGCGATCCTCGACCTTCCTCCACCTGCGCGACCGTCTGACGGAGGCGATGCGGGAGCACTCCGCACGATCGGCTTCGTCCGCGCATGGGCGTCGAGTCGCGCCGCGTTGCAGGCGACGTTGCGATCACGTCGCCGTGTCGCGACCGCGATCGCGCAGGGACTGGAGGCCGGCCTCACGCCGACGCGCAGGGAAGCGCGCGCATGGCAGTCCGCCGAAGGTGTGGTGCAACTGGGTTTTGCTTCTGTCCTGATTCAGCGATCCGCGGAGGCGCCATCGCTGGCCGCGCTCCGCGATGAACTCGACGCGGACGACGTCGCCATGGGTCGGCTTCGACTCGCCCTTGCGGACAGCACCAATCCCGATGTCGCCCGCGTTACCGCCCTCCGCGGTCTGCGTTTCGTCTATCCTCAGGCCCGCATCGTCGCGTTCAGCGAGTATTCCAGCACCGTCGTTGCCTATTTCGATGCGCTACGGCACGACGCGGGGGTTGGCATGCTCACCGCGCGAGGGGCGCGCATCGCCACGGGTCGCATCGCGCGCGACGACCTGCTCGCCCGCTTTGCGCCACTCGCGCAGGGTGCATTGCCATCGGCACCGCACCAGGCGGTCACGTTGCTGCTGACGACGGACATTCTCGCGGAGGGCGTGAACCTCCAGGATGCCAGCGTCGTGCTGCATCTCGATCTACCGTGGAATCCCGCGCGTCTCGCGCAACGCGTAGGACGCGTGCGCCGTCCGGGAGGCGCGAAGATCGTACGCTCGTACCTGCTCGCACCGCCCGCGCATGCCGACCTGCTCCTCACTCTGGACGCGCGGCTGCGCAGGAAGCTGGACCACGCCCGTCATGTGGTCGGCGCGGCGTTTCACGTGCTACCCTCGTTCGGCTCGGCTCCCGCCACGATCGCGCGCGTGGCGGATTCCATCGGCTCCAGTGCGACAGCAGCGGGCGCTCTGGTTGATGAACTGCAACGCTGGCTGGCCGAAGACTGCAGGTCGCGCATCTGCTCGACGGCAACCTTGCGGCGCGATGGCACCACGTCGTCCGGACACGACACTGGCAGTAGTGCAGTGAAACAAGGCGGTGAGCGCGGATCGAAACCCCATTCGACGTCTATTACCTCCGATGCACGTGGTCCAATGGCCGTAGGGGCGGCGGTGTACCATGAGCGTGGATGGCTCGCCGCGCTGGACGACGGACGCATGGTGGGATGCCTACGGGATGTGCCGTCCGAGTCGGTCGCGCACGTCTCGCTGCTTGCGACGGCCGCAGAGGGCATCCCGCGTCCCGCAAATGAGGGCGAAGTAGCGACTGCACTCGGGACGCTCGACCGGTGGCTGCGCCAGCGGGAACTCCTCGACACCTGCGGCGTGACGCACGCGGTCGGTCCATTGCGTCGCGCCGTAGACGCGCATCTCGCGACCATCCTCCGACAGGCACGTCGACACGAGCATGCCCCCGTGCTCAGACTCGTCTCCCGGCTGCGTCAGCAGGTTGCGCGGCCAATGCCGCTCGGGGCGGAACGCGCGATCGTTCATCAACTCCAGACGGTGGTGGCGCAACCCGAATGTGCCGTGGGCATGCTGACGACGGCGCTGGACGACCTTTACGCCGGGGCGCATTCACGCGTGCGGGATAGCCGCAGCAAACTCGCCGATCGCGTGATGGCGCTGATTGTGGTGGGTCCGTCGATCGGCGACGACGCACAGGCGTAGAACGACGCTCGGGATGACTGCGCATTGCGGTCATCCCGAGTCGTTTGATCTGTCGAACGTTCGAGTCGCTCGACCGCTTACCGCAGCACCCGCGTTACGGACGGATGCTGAACGAACCTCCGCGCACCATCTCGGTCGGCGTGGCGGAGTCCGCTGCGCCAGGCTGGCTGTCGAACAGCACCGCGCCCGTTGCCAAGTTCCACACCTTGATGCGCGCGTAGTCCTGATTGGGCAGGCCCTGCGCGAGTCCCGTGGACAGGCCGCGGTCGCGCAAGTCCTGACGGTTGTTGTCCAGCCCACGCACCAGGAACGTCACCGGTGTGCCATCGGTGAGCGTGCCCGATCCCTTAAGCGTCGCGGTGAGGCCGTTGATGACGAGGTAGTCAAACGAGCTCGACGTCAGGTTCGCCGCATCGTTCCCAGTGATCGCGAACGTCCCTGTTGGCGTCATTCCACCCCCGTAGCTGATGCTGCCACTCATGTACGTCTTTGTGCCGCGCGCGCCGAGCAGGAACCCGCTGCCGGAGAGCGTGCCCCCGCTCGGATTGAAGACGACCAGCGTCCGCGTGCCCGTCGACACGGAAGCGCCGTCATCGTCAGTCACCGTTGCCATGACCGCGTAGAAACCGGTTGCGGCGTAGGTGTGCGTCGCCGTGGCGCTTCCGCTGAGTCCAGCGTCAACCGTCGACGTCGAGCCATCGCCCCAGCTGAAGGTGACGGTGTGCGTATCCGCCGTGCCGACGTCGCTGAACGACACGCTGACCTGCGCGCCGGTGAGCGCGCCCGGCGGCACCGAGAAGCTGCTGATCACCGGCGCGGCATTCGCGACCGTTACCGTGCCGGTATACGACGTAGCGCCGCCGTCCTTGTCCATTACCCGGGCGTTGACGGTGCGCACACCGTTGTCGCTGGTCGGACACGACACGGACGACGTGGACGATGCGGCGCGAAATCCGGCGCCGTCGCCGCAGTCGAATGCGTAGGTGAGCGACGCGAGATCCGTGGGCGACGGATCGACCGCGCCGCCGAGTGCCACCGTGAAGCTGCTGCCCTCCGTGAGTGAGGACGGCGTGATCGAGAGCACCGCGGTCGGCGCGACATTCGTGATCGTCGCTGTCATGCTGGCCTCGCCGTACACACCCTTGCTGTCGGTCGCGCGTACCGTAACGGTGTACGTGCCGTTGTCGGCAAACGTGTGTGACGCTGCAATGCCCGTCGCAGTCCCGCCATCCCCGAATGTCCAGGCGTAGGTGAGCACGTCGCCGGCATCAGCGTCCGTCGACCCACTCGCGCTGTAGGACAGCGAACTGCCCTCGGCGCCGTTGGTTGCGCCACTGATCGCCGCCACGGGCGGTGTGTCGTTGCTCTCGACCGCCTTCTCGATGTTGTCCGGCAGCTTCGACAGCAGGTCATAGCCCGTGAGTGCCTCGACGGAATCGACCGTCACCTTGTACGTGGTCCAATCGGCCGTCTCGGTGGGGTCGTTCGGGATGACCACCGCAATCACCTGCAGGTCGTTGACCGATTTCACGTCGGCGAGGCCTTTGCCTGCGTCCATGATGACGGCAACCTTCCAGACATACTTCGGGATGTCGATCTTGCCCTGGTTCTTCACGGTGCCCTTGCTGCCCGCACCGCCCGACATGACGTAGACCTCCTTGCCCGACTTCGCGAAGTCGCCGAGGTAGTTCTCCATGATCGCCCAGTTGCCCTGATTGACCGTGGCCGCCTGCGGCAGGACGTTCGAGAAGTAGTAGGTCCGCGCGTTGTCGAGGTTGGACGCGGTACGATCCGCCGAGCGGGTCATGTGGCCGCGGTCGATGCCGTAGCCGGCGAAGGCGCCCGCGCCCGTGTAGTCGGCGGTCGTGTACTTCGGAAAACCAGCTGCCTCGAGCTCCGGATCGAAGGTGAAGCAGTTGCAGCGATCCTCGGGACCATACGCCGTTGCGTCGAGCTTCTCACTCACCCAGTTCGGGTGACCGAGCTTCGGATTGAACGACGTCGTGTACTCGAGGCGACGGATGATGAAGTCATCGCTCGGGTCGTTGTCGACCGGATCGCCGAACTCCGTATTGCCGTCGTAGGGCGCCGCGCTCTGCGTCGCAACAACGGTTGGCAGCGAGTAGGTGGCCGTGGCGCCATCGGTTGCCGTGGCGCGAAGCACCGCCGTGCCTGCACTCAATGCGCGCAGCACGCCATTCTGGTCGACGCTCGCGATCGCCGGTGTGTCAGACGTCCACGTGAACGTGGTGTTCACCGTTGCGCCGCCAACCTTTTCCGTGGCGAACACCTGCGCCTCGAATCCGACCGGCAGCGGCGGATCGGCCGTCGGACTGCGGCCACTGAACGTGATGCTGCTTGGCGGCGGACCGCCGCAGGCGTTCACGTAGCCCATGTCGGCCGGCGACGGAGCCGTCCACGTGACGCCATTTGCGCTGCGATGCAGCGAGAGTCCTGCTGCCGGCACCGGGTTGTCTTCCATCACGACGATGTCGCGCGACTTGACGCCGTTCGCGGCGCCATCCGCTGCCGTGAAGGAACCTTCATAGGAAAGGAACTCGACGAGCGCGCCGTTGTTGTCGACCAGCGCGAGTCCGTCCGGAAAAGCGCCGGCGGTACCACCGGCGTT
Organism: Gemmatimonadota bacterium; assembly: GCA_030852985.1. Classification (GTDB taxonomy): domain Bacteria; phylum Gemmatimonadota; class Gemmatimonadetes; order Gemmatimonadales; family Gemmatimonadaceae; genus AG11. The sequence goes on from JALYVY010000157.1 coordinate 10,070, forward strand.
CCGGATACCGGCGATCGGAATCGACAGGACGCCGCGCCCGCCGCAAGCAATTGGCGCGGTGAGCGTGCCGGTGACGGCCGTCGTGTTGTACACCTTGTAGGGAAGCGCACCGGTCGGGTTCCCGTCATAGAGCTGGATACTCCAGCCGGCCAGCGACTGGCCAACGGGTCCTTCGATCTCGATACCTTCGGCCGCGTCGGTGCCGACGTTGTCGTAGTGCAGCTCGCTGAAGCGGATGTTCGGCGGCGTGTACGGTCCACCACTGTTGACGTTCAGCACCGCGGTGCCCGTCGTGCTCCCGGAGGTAGCGGTGATATTCGTAGCACCGGCGGAGACGCCGGTTGCGAGACCGGTCGCATTCACGGTCGCGACAGAAGGAGTGGAGCTCGCCCAGGTGAACGTGACGCCGGTGATCGGCGCGCTCGATGAGTCGTACGCCGTTGCGGTGAACTGCTGCGTGGCGCCCGGGTCGATAGTGGCCGTTGCCGGGGTAACGACGATGCTGGCGACAGGCGCCTGCGGCGCCGTGACGGTCAGTAC
>JALYVY010000158.1 GCA_030852985.1 Gemmatimonadota bacterium
CCGCACGGCCGCGCAAACGGAGTTCAGCCTCATGCAGGCCGTTGATGCGCTTCGCGACTTCCTCAGCATCATCGGACTTGTCGCGCTCCTGCTCGGCGGCATTGGAGTCGCGAGTGGCGTGAACGCGTTCGTCATGCGCAAGATCGATACGGTGGCCATTCTCCGCTGTCTTGGGGCCACGAGTCGACAGGTGTTGGCGATCTACTTGCTGCAGGCCGTCGCGATGGGATTTCTCGGCGCGGCCTTTGGCGCACTCCTCGGCATCGGCCTGCAGCTCGCCTTGCCGCACGTACTCGCGGACTTCCTCCCCGTCGACGTGAAGGTCACGATCGAGCCCATCGCGCTGCTGACGGGCATGCTCGTGGGCGTGTGGGTGGCACTCGTGTTCGCTCTGAAGCCGCTCATCTCGCTGCGCAACGTGAGTCCGCTCCAGACGCTGCGCCGCGAGTCGGACGCCGCGGCGCTGCGCGGGGCGAAGTTCGATCCGCTCCGCGTGCTCGTGGCGCTCGTCATCGTGTGGAGCGTCGCGGCGCTTGGCATCGCACGCGCTGAGACACCACAGCAGGGGCTCGCGTTCTCGGGTGCGATCGCCGGCGCGGTCGCGCTGCTGTACGGTGCGGCGGCGCTGCTGAGCGCGAGTGCGCGCAAGGTCGTTCGTCCATCGTGGCCCTTCGTGCTGCGACAAGGCGTGGCGAGCCTCTATCGTCCCGGCAATCAGACCCGGTCAGTCGTGCTCGCGCTCGGGTTTGGCGTGTTCCTCATGAGCACCGTGTACCAGGTGCAGGACAACCTGCTGCGCACCGTGTCCGTCAAGCTCGATGCATCGAAGGCCAACGTGCTGTTCTTCGACGTGCAGGACGACCAGGGGGCGCCGCTCGATTCCATGATCCGCGCGCAGGGGTATGCCATCTTGCAGCGGACCCCGATCGTGCCGATGAAGATCGTCGCGATCAATTCCCTCAGCGGCGATCAGTTGCTCAAGGATGAGGCGAGCACGCCGCCCGACACGAACACTGCGGGCGGTCGCGGTGGTGCGCCGGGGCGTGGTGAGGGACGCGAGCGCTGGGTGCTCCGCCGAGAGTTCCGTTCGACGTACCGCGATTCGCTGATGCCGTCGGAGAAGATCACCGCGGGCACGTTCCCCAAGGGCGGAACGCCCATCAATCAACTGCCCGTCGTGTCACTCGACGCGGACGTGGCGAAGTCGCTCAAGGTCGGCATTCACGACACCATCACGTGGGACGTACAGGGCGTTCGCGTGAAGACCCGCGTGACGAGTCTTCGCGACGTGAGCTGGACGCGTTTCGAGCCGAACTTCTTTGCCGTGTTCGAGCGGCGCGCGATGGAAAAGGCGCCGAAGCAATTCGTCATTCTCGCCGACGTGCGCGGAACAAATGCTGTGGCGCGCCTGCAGCGCGATGTCGTCACACGCTACCCGAATGTGGCGAGCCTCGACCTCACGCTCGTGCAGCAGACGATCGCGCGCGTGCTCGACAAGGTGACCACCGCCATTCGGTTCATGGCTGGGCTGAGCCTCGCGCTTGGCATTCCGGTGTTGTTCAGTGCCGTAAGTGCAACGCGGCGAGAACGACTGCGCGAAGGCGTGTTGCTGAAGGTCTTGGGCGCAACGCGGCGTCAGGTCGGACGAGTGATGCTTGCCGAATACCTGTTGCTCGGCGCGCTGGGAAGCCTGGCGGGCGTGGTGCTGAGTGTGGGCGGTGCGTGGGGGCTCATGCACTTCATGTTCAAGCAGCCGTTCGTTCCCGCGCTGCTGCCAGCCATGCTCGTGGCCCTGCTGATGATCGCGGTGGCGGTTTCGATCGGACTGCTGACGGGGCGCGAGGTATTTCGGGAGACACCGATGGCGGCACTGCGCGAAGCGTAGCCGCCGCCATTGCGGAACTCGAGGGGCCTACTGCTCGCCGCTGATGACCGACGCCATGCCGCCGCTCTGACCGCTGACTCCAGCGGCACAGGCCAGGAACAGTCCTGTCGTGAACGCCAGGATGAGGCGCTGCACGGATGGGGGAATTCTAGGCATGGAACCGAGCATGGCAGGAGGAGAGACGGGGCGGAGCTCATCCGGCTCCCGTAGTGGATAGACGCCAGGACTGCGGCGTCGGTCACTCCCCTGCCTACACCTCCTGCTGCGCGCGGGTTCCTTAGATCCTGCCCTCTTTCCCGGCCGCGATCCACTTGTCCATGGCGCGCAGCAGTAGCGTCTCATCGACGATCGGCTTCGTGATGTAGTCGTTGAAGCCCGCCGCCAGATACTTCTCGCGGTCGCCCGCCATGGCGTGCGCCGTCAGCGCGATCACGGGGAGGCGCCGGAGCGCTTCGTCCGCTCGAATGCGCGCTAGAATCTCGTTGCCGTCCATTCCTGGCAGGGAAATGTCGAGCAACACGAGATCCGGCAGGTGCGCGGCCAGTCCGGCGAGAGCGTCCACACCATTCTCATACTCCACGACCTCGTAGAGTCCGTCCAGGATGGCCTGAAGCAGGAGTCGGTTGTCGGCATTGTCTTCCACTACGGCAACGGTATTCATTGAGTCTCCGCACTGCGATTGCGCTCGAGCCACTGCTGGATGCGAGGGAACTCGCTCTCGAGGTCCTGCACGATCGATTCTACGCCGTCCAGCGTACCAGAATGTGCGATACGCTCACCCGCTTCGCTGAGCCGCTGCATCTTCATGGCGCCGAGTTGCGCGGAACTCGACTTGAGTGAGTGAAGCGCCATCTCGGTAGCATTCGCGTCCTTCGCGTTCAGGCCGGCACGCGCGGCCCCGATGCGCTCGGGCGCGGCAGCCAGGAAAAGCGAGATCATCTCGCTCAACAGCTTGCCACCCCCGAAGCGCTTCAATCGCTCCAGCGAAGCCTCGTCGGTCGACGGAAGGTCCGCTCCTTCGCCAGCAATCTTGGTCGATTCGTTCATGCTACTCCCGCCCGGCGAAGGGCCGCTTTCACGCGTGCGATGAATCGGGGTGGATCGATTGGCTTGCGAATGTAATCATCGGCGCCGGCGTCCATGAGCTCTACCTCGGTGTCGTGTTCGTCGGCACCAGTGAGGATGATCACCGGCAGCATGGCCGTCTGGACCTTGCTCCGTAGCTCCCTCACCAGCGTGTCTCCGCCCATGCCGGGCATGCGGAGATCCGTGATGACGAGCGCGAAATCTTCCCCGCTCTCGATCAGCGCGAGCGCTTCTGCGCCGTCGCGCGCCTGCTTCACGCGGTATCCACCGGACTCCAGGATCGCCGTCGCCAGGTGGCGCAGCATCGCATCGTCGTCGGCCAGCAGGATGCAAGGCGCCTGCTGCGCCGGAACAGTGCTGTCGTCGGCGACCTCGCCCAGTACCCGCTCCACTTCCTCGAGCGTGGTTTCTCCCTTTCGAACGTGGCCGAGGGCCACCTCGCGGAGCGGACGCATACCCTGCGTCACGGCCATGCGCTGCAGCGCCTGCGCCGTTGCGCCCGCAACGATCTGGTCCATCATGGTGGAGCTGATCGTCGCGACCTCCACGATCGGGATGCGCCCGCGGTAGCCCGTTTGATTGCACTTCGCGCATCCGACCGCGCGATGTTGCGGCGTCATGCCGAACGTCGCCGCAAGGCGCTGCTCGACCTCCGTCAGCGGGCCGTCGATCTTCTCCGCGCAGTCCGCGCACAGGCGGCGAACGAGCCGTTGCGCGACCGATCCGCGAAGCACCGATGCGATCGTTGGGCGGTCGAGGCCGAGGTCCGAGAGGCGCGACACCGCGCTCATCGCGTCGTTCGTGTGCAGCGTGGCGAGCACGAGATGGCCCGTCGCCGCCGCCTGCGCCGCGACTTCCGCCGTTTCGGTATCGCGAATTTCACCCACGAAGATGACGTCCGGATCCTGCCGCAGAATCGAGCGCAGCGCCGATGCGAACGTCACGTTGCGCTTGGGCTCCACCTGGATCTGCGTCACGCCGGCGAGCTCGTACTCGATGGGATCTTCCACCGTCATGACGTTGACCTCGCTCGTTGCCACGTCGGACAGTGCGGCGTAGAGCGTCGTGGTCTTCCCCGAGCCGGTCGGTCCCGTAACAACGACGATTCCGTCGCGCTGCCCGATGAGCTGACGAATGCGCTGAAGCTCGTAGTCCTGCAATCCCACATCGCCGAGTGTCTTCGCCATGTCGGGGCGGAGAATGCGGATTACCGCCTTCTCGGCGTCGCGGGTCGGCACCGTCGAGATGCGGAGGTCATATGCCTTGTTCAGCACCTGGATCCGCGCGCGTCCGTCCTGCGGGCGCATGCGATCCGCGATGTCCAGCTTGCCGAGGACCTTGATGCGCGAGACGATCCGGTTGACGGCCGCGCTTGGGAGCACCATGTGCTGCCGCATCACGCCATCGATGCGAAAGCGGACGACGCCACCTTTCGTTCCGCCGGGCTCGATGTGGATGTCGCTCGCGCGCTGCACGACCGCATCGCTGAGGATCAGGTTGGCGAGCTTCACCAGCGGAGCGGATTCGACGTCGCCCTGCTCGACGACCTCCGGTTCCATGTCCTCGACGACACGCACGGCGTCCGCGAGCGTCGAGTCGGCGGCCGCCAGCAGGTTCTCGACGACGCGATCCGCGGAGTAGCTGCCCGTCATGTGATCCGCGATCGCACTCGGCGCCGCCAGCTCGAACACGATGCGACGCCCACTCGCGAAGCCCAGGTCGCGCTCGGCTTCGTAGTCCTGTGGGTCGCTCGAGGCGACCGTCAGCTCGCGATCGCTTTCGCGCAGCGCAAAGACGCCATGTTTGCGCGCCACTTTTTCTGGAACCAGCCGAGCCGCCTTCGACTCGGCCCGCTCGAAGTCCGCGATGCCGAGGCGAAGCGTGGGCGCGATGGCGGCGGCGAGGGCTCCCTCGGTGATGCGGAGCTCACGCGCTAGCAGCTCCCATGCGGTCGTGCGGGGCGTGCCAGACGCAATGTTCGCGGTTTTCGCACCGGCGAGCCCAGCGCGAGCCGCTGCATTGACCAGCCAGTGCATCACAGAATTGAACGGACTGAAGGCGAGATAATGGCGCGGACCCGGTGAAGTTAACAGTGTCGGCGCACGCGCTGAAATCCCGCACCGCCGTTGCTCCATGCGGCGCGAGTGGTGACGTGGCGATCGCAGCGTTGGTCCGTGCAGCGAAGATGGGGTCTGGCGCTCGGTCGTGACCACTGGAAAGATTCAATCATGAAAGAAGACACCGCCCAGACGCGGCGCGACATTCGCGCGGCGCTGATTTTCGGCATGGTCGCGGCGACGATCGAGCTTGGAGTGCTGATCTACTTCTTCCGGTAGGGGGACTCGCTTGCTCGCCCTGATCTTTCTCGCCGCCCAGCTTCAAGCGGCGACGATCGGTGACTCGCCGCGGTACGACGCCGCCTCCGCTCGCGACTCGGTGCGAGATCAGGGGCGCGCCAGAAACGCGCAAGCGTCCTTCGAGCGCAGCCGGCGGTCACTGCTCCCCCGCGGCTCGAATGGTGGTGGGCGGTGCGATGTGCACCTGGGCCGCTATTGCTGGTGGTATGACGACACCGCGCCCGTTTTTCCCCCCGAAGCGACGGCAATCACGCGCCGTCGCGCGGAACTGCTGGTCGAGCTCGATGCGCTCGGTGAGCAGTATCCTGGAAGCGATTGGCTCGTCGCCATGCGCGTGCACTACCGGGTGGATGGACGCCAGTACGCGGAGGCGGACAGCGTGGCGCGCTCATGCCGCGCGAACGGATGGTGGTGTGCGCAGCTTGTCGGATACGCGGCGCACGCGCGTGCCGACGAGGCCGCCGCGGACTCTGCGTTTGCGCTTTCAGCCTCGCTGATGCCTGCGGACGTGGCGTGTGGTTGGAGGAACATTGCCACGCTGCTGGCCGGCGATGATCGTGATGCCTACGAGCATCGCAGCTGCGAGGAGCGGGCGAGCCTCGAGCAGCGTTACTGGTTGCTGAGCCGCCCACAGCTGTCGACGCCGTACAACGAGTGGAAGAACGAATTCAACAGCCGGCGGGTGGTGGTGTGGCTGGGAGAACGTGCGGCAACGCCGCATCTCCTCCGATGGGCGGACGACGCGGCGGAACTCGTGCTGCGCTACGGCTGGCCATTGGCGTGGAGCCGAGTGGAATCCTCGATCACTCCGGGTGCCGATCCGAGTATCATCGGGCACGATCCGTCGCCCAGCTTCGCCTTTGCGCCGGGAAGTTGGCTCGTCGATTCGCTGCGGCCGCTTGGCGTCGACGCGTGGGACATGATGTCCCATGAAGCCGCAGCGCGGTATGCGCCGCCGAGCGTTCGCCGCGTCTCGGTCGCGGCGGTGCAGTTCGCTCGCTTCCGTCGCGGGGACAGCACACTCGTGGTGGCGGCATGGGCGGCGTCTGACGACTCGCTCATTGCGCCGGTCGGCCTTCTGGGAGTAGCGACCGCCGACGGCGTGATCGTCAGCAGCACGAGCGATTCAGGGCGGGTCGGCAGGGGACGCGCCATGATGCAGGGTCGACCGTTTCTCGTGGGCGTCGACATGACGGACACAACGAGGCACGCGATCGGGCGCATGCGTTCCACGCTCGCCGCGGAGGCGGATACCGGTCGCCTGCGTCTCTCGGATCTCCTGGCCTACCATGCTGGCGAGGAGCCCGCGGCGAGCCTCGATTCTGCACTCGCGCATGCGGTGCCGGGTGACGCGATTGCGCGCGATCGCCCCGTCGGTCTTTTCTGGGAGACGTATGGCATCGCGACCGCAGGCGAGTCCATGGACGTGTCGTTGAGCGTGGAGCGCGTGGACCACAGCTGGATCCGCAGCGCGCGGCAGCACCTCAAGCTCACGCCGGTGGATACGCCGATTCGCATGCATTGGTCGGACGAGCGTCCGCGCGCGGACAGTGCGGCTCCCCACACATTGTCACTCGACCTCGGCAATCTCGACGCCGGTCGCTACCGGCTCACGCTCACGCTCACGCCGGTCGACGGGACGGCTGTCACGACCACGCGCGAGCTATCGCTCATCGATCGGTAGAAGCGCGGTAATCGCTCGCTGGGGCTCGTGTGCCATCGCGGCACGTCCTGCGGCGTAGCATAAAATCACTCCGGGTGTTGAGGCCCCATCGCCGACGCGGGTGGAGGTACCGATGCGCCGTCCGCGCTCCGTCTCGGGATCACCGGCGTCACTCGCGCGGGTGTGTGACCGCGAGTTGCATAGGGCACGTCTGCCGGTGCGTTGCCAGCCGGCCAGTCGAGCGCCTTGCCGGGGAGATCCGGACGCGCGTGGCCGTTGATGTACGCCGCCACGTCGTAGGCCTGCTGGTCGGTGAGCGTTCCCGGTTTATCGAACGGCATGTTCCGGCGGACGAACGCTGCTGCCCGTCCCACGCGCGCCATCGAGGCGCCGACACTGAAGGAGCGCGGGCCCCATACGGCGGGCGTTGCCTGCACACCCGCACCGTCCGCACCGTGACAGCGCGCGCAATTGGCGGCGAACACCTCTCCGCCGCGGGCGCTGTCCGCAGCGAGGGGGGCCAACGCCGGCTCGACCTTCCCGTTCGTGGCGTGTGAGATGAACGCCAGATAGGCGACGATATCCACCATCTCCCGGCTGCGTGGTGGCAACGCCCGGCCCGACAGGCTCCGCGTGAAGCAATAGTTCACACGATCTTCAATAAGCACGACCGCACCCGTGCGGTCGACGAATCGCGGATAGCGGTCGTGGGCCAGCGTGAGCGGGGCTGCGTTCTCGCGAAGCCCGCGATCGAGGTGACAGCTTGTGCAGCGAAGGTTGGCGCCGACGTACGCCGGAAGTGAGTCCGCGGTGTGCTCGAGGAGCGCCAATCCCCGCGTGATCGATGCGCCGAGTGGACCATCGGGCACGCGTCGCTCAGCGGACGGAGGCGTGGGCGGCGCGATGCGAATGGGCGGAGGCGATGCATCCGCACAACCGAGCACCACCGGGACGACTGCAGCGAGAGTCATAAGGCGCATTTCACCAACATACCCTTGTATCCTTCCACCCGTTACCGCAGTCTGTAACACTCTGAGTGCGGCGCCGCTGAACCGCCTCGTCGTCATCAACTGCCGCTTCGCCGGCCCCACCGCCGACCGCGCTGCGCTTCGCCGTCCGTCTGATCGCGTGCTCGACGATGAGCGCGTGCGTTTTCGCGATGCCAGCACGCGCGGACGACTGCGCCGTGGTCGAGTCGCGCTCTTCGCTCGCGACGCTCAGTGGCGTGCAGATCACCTCCGTCGAGATCGCGAGCGAAGGACCGGCACTTCCTCGCCTGGCGCACCTGCTCAACGCGTTGCATCCGGTGTCGCAGGAAGGGGTGATCCGACGCCAGCTGCTCTTCGCGGCCGGTGATACCGTCGACACGCTGCTCGTGGGCGAAACCATGCGCCGCTTACGCGCCCAGCGGCTCTTTTCGGACGCGGTCATTCTCGCGCGCCACTGCGACGCCACGGGTGGCGTTGGCATTCTCGTGCGCACGCGCGACACATGGACCCTTCGCCCAACGGCGCGGCTGCGTACATCCAACCAGCTCTCCGTCGGCATTGAAGACCGGAATTTCCTCGGGAGTGGCCGGACCGTTTCCGTCACGCGGGAGATGTCGCTGCGGGGCAATGGCGCCGCTGCCGCCTTCATGGATCCGTTCTTCCTCGGTACCAGCACCGTCGCTTCGGCACGCATCTCGAATCTCGCCCGAGCACACGCCTTTCGCGTCGGGCTGCGGCAGCACGAGTACAGTGTGTTCGACCGGTGGGCGGTGGAAGGCAGTCTCGCGCGGTTGTCATATGGCGACACAGTCGTCGCCGAAAAGGCTCTCCATACGATCAACGCGCTGACGCTCGTGGGTCGCCGGATTGCATTCACCGAGAATAGCGTGACGAAGGCGCTCATCGGCGCCGAGTTCGACAGTGCGGCCAGCATATCCGCGACACGACATCGATCGGTTGCGGCGGGGTCGTTGCACGTCCGAAGTTTCATCGGTCTGGATCTGGGCCTTCAGCGCCGCACCGCGCAGTACGACAGCGCCAGCTGGATCGTGCCGGGACGCGGCTTCCTCGACATCCCACTGGGCTGGGAAGGTGAGGGAGTGGTGTCAGGCGGTCGCGCGCGAGACGTCGGCGTGGCCACGTTCAAGTACGATCTCTGGACAGGTCGCGTCTGGATGCCGGCGCGCGGCCGAATCCTGATGCTCGACGGCTGGGCGTCCGCATACCTCGGGCGTAATGTCGACCGCAACCAGATCACGCGCGCCTCACTCATGTACCGCGCCGAAGCAGCGCGTGGAATGTGGGGGCTGCGCATCACAGGCGAACAGCTTTCGGAGCTCGACCCCGACCGTCGTGGGTTGTCGCTCATGCCCTTGGCGGACTATACCGCGCCATTGCTCGGCCCCCTCGCGACACGCGGCGGCCGATCGCTCGCCGGATCGGTCGATCGCGACGTGCGAGTGATGCGCGTGGGCGCCGCCTCGGTGCTGAATGTCGGTGGATTTATCGCGAGCTCATTCCGATGGGACGTCAGCGATCCCGCCGTAAACCAGCTGTCGGCCGGCGTGATCGGCGCGCGGCTGCGGATCCTCTCGGCCAATGGAACAGTGCGCAGCATCCGCGTGGACCTCGGCTTCCCCGTGTTTCGAAGCGAGGTGCTGCCGTCGAAGCCGTATGTCGTGATCAGTTACGGTTCCCTCTTCGACGCCAGCCGCCAGCGCGACGGTCGACGCGCTTACTAGACCACACGAGATCGCCAGTGGTTGCTGTGCGGATGGTCGTCACCTCGCCGCTCACGAACCTGCGATACGCTCTCATGCATGAAGTGCGATAGCGTACACGCACGCGGCTGTGTAAAATCCAGCGCAGGATTGCGCCACGTCGCCCACGCTCTTTGCCGGCGGCACATGATGCCACGGTACGCTCCCGGAGAGGCAAATGCAGGCAGATGCACCAGAGAGCGCTCGCGAGACACCGTCCGCGAAGGCGCCCCCGGTCAGTGCCCGGGAGTTGTTCTCCGGAGATGGCACGATCAGGGCGGCGTTCCGCAGTCACGACTGGAGCGGCACGCCGATTGGCGATCAGAGCACCTGGTCTCCAGCGCTTCGGTCGAGCCTCCTGCACATCCTCTGGTCGGCGTTTCCGAACATGGTGCTCTGGGGCCCCGATCTCGTGCAGCTCTACAATGAGCCGTACCTCGACCTTGTGGGCGACATGCGCGTTGGTGGACTTGGTGTTCCGACCCGCGAGGCACACGCTGCCGAATGGGATGTACTCGGGCCCATCTACGCACGCGTACTCGCCGGCGAAACCATTTCCCGCGAGAATGCCCCCTTCGCGGTGACGCGTGCTGGGCGCCGCGAGAACCTGTCGTTGACCCTTTCGTACGCCCCCATCCACGATGAAGGCGGCGTAGTGGCGGGCGTGCTCGTCACGGTGTTCGAGGCGGAAGATGAGCTGTACGGGCGGGAGCTGCACTAGCCCGAACCGCTCTCATGGCACCATCACAAAATCGATACGCACGGGTGTCGGCCGCGAAGGACGACACAGGCTTCGTCCACGTACGCGGAGCGCGAGAGCACAACCTCAAGGA
>JALYVY010000361.1 GCA_030852985.1 Gemmatimonadota bacterium
ATCGTGAACCGCGACGACAGTTGGCGGAAAACGGAAAGATACTGATTTCGGACTTGGACCTCGGAAACGACTACTGCGGTTCCTCGATCGCCACAGCCATCACCGACTCGGAAGTCCACTCGCCAATCGGCCTGGCAGCCGACAGTGTCCCTCGACACATCACCGCCAGTCGATCACAGATGCCGAACAGCTCCGGGAGATAGGAGCTCACCACGAGGACGGCGCAACCTGCCGCCGCGCGCTGCGCGATGATCTCGTAGACCTCGCTTTTGTTCCCCCACCGGCACAGTCACCGTTTCTGGCGACACGATCATGAGTTATCCCGTGTCTGGCTTGTATGACAGCTATCGCACTTTTGCGCGACGGAGCGGTACAGGCATCCTGGTTTTCAGGACGGAGACGGATGAGCGCAAGGTGACGCCGGCCGGTTCTCCAGCGGGAACGAAGCTGGTGATCAGCCTCCGGCAGCGCCTCTAAGTTCCGCAGCCGTAGGGCTGCACTGGAGCGCCATCGTTCTCGCACTCGTCTCCTTCAACGGATACTGATGTCGTTTCGCTCGTTTCGCTCACCACGCGCCCGATGCACGTTGGTCCTGGCGTTGCTGACCGCCGCCTGTGCCGGGGACGTAACTGCGCCCACGCCACTCGCGGCCTCGTATAAGCTCAGCCTCTACAATGGCGCGGTGCTTCCCGTAGGCTTGCGTAACATCGTTGCCATCTCACCCACTGGCGGCGTGGTCTTCAATTGCGCCGAACGCCTCGTCAACGCGACGCTCGTGATCGACGTGGCGGGCACGGCGGTCGCGACCCGGACCAGCTGCGACGACGGGCGCCCCGATGTCGTCAGGACGCTGTCCAGTATGGGGACGGTCTCCGCAACGGGCGACACCACGAGGATCGCGTATGCTGCAACCAGCACGAGTTTCAGCTATCGCACTTTCGCCCGACGCAGCGGGACGGGTCTGCTGATTTTCCGCACGGAAATTGATCGGCCGCTGATCCTCTCGACGGGCTCACCGGCGGCCACCACGATCGAGTATGATTCCACGCAGCGACTCTACGTTCCCAACCCGTAGACGGCGACAAGCATGATTGATCCATTCTACCTCTTCGTGGGCGTCATCGCCGTCGGCGGTGGCTGTACTGCCTACGCGCTTTCGATGCGCGATCTCATTAGTCGTGGACGACTACACCGGCGCAACGAGGCGTTACTGCAACGCGGCGGCATGGTGGCGTTACCCGATGGGCGCGTTCCCTGTGCCGAATGTGCCGAAGCTATTCTCCCCGCCGCGCGACGATGCCCGTTCTGTCGCTCTGTGGTGCCGCCACGCGCGTAATTTCGAAGGAGCTGGTCGACGAGAAACATCGTCGAGGACCGCTTACGGCGCTTCAGCGATAGCGGCGGTCATCAGGGTCTCCGGAGTCCATTCGCCAATGGGACGTGCGGCGGACAACGTCCCCCGCCACATCACCGCCAGCCGGTCGCAGATCCCGAACAGCTGCATTGGGGCGAATTACGTGGCGGAACGGCACTACGTGGCGGAAATAGTGGCACCGAGCCCGGGATCACGGTCGCCGAGGTGCTGCGACGGTGTGACACCGCCGCAGCACGCTCCCGTCCGCCCTAAAGCTTCCGCTGCCTGCCCCTCGAAGGTACAGCCTTTGGTGCGGTGACCGGAGCCGGCGCGAGCAGGCCGCCCGTCGTCGAGCCCTTCGAGCAGGTAATCGCACCGCCGCACCCGCTGCCATCATATTCTCCTGCCCCGTTGATAGACCAATCGCGGGTTCCGACGACGGTGCCCGACGGCGACGTCATGACCGTCACGCGGACACCAACGTAGAAGTAATTCCTGCTCACGTAGACCTGCGCGCTGGTGTCGTCCGTGCCTGACCCCGCGCCGTAGTACACGCCCCCGCAGTCGCTGGCCGAGCAGGGCGAGTACTCCCACGTGTAGTAGTAGCTGCTCTGCTGAGGGTTCGCGACGGTCGCAGTGAGGTTGGCGTACTCCTCATACCCGTAGGTGGGACCAGAGATCACCGGCCCGGTGATGGCGACGTTGACCGCGCGGTCCATGCATGTCGGGTCGCAGGCGCGCGCGCGCACTGTGGTATTTCCAGCGCTCACGGCCTGGAGCACCCCGTCGTCGTCGATCCTGGCGACGGACGGGTTGTCGGACCGCCAGCTGATCGGGTGCCCGCTGATCACGCTTCCGTACTGATCGAGCACGGTGGCACCGAGCGACTGGGTGCCAAGCTGGTCGAGGCTGGCGGACGTGGTGCTCGGCACGAGGTCGAAGCCGAATGGCCGGCCGTTCGCCTCGGAGGCCCAGACGAACTCCAACTTCACCGTGCCATTGAAGGTGCCGCCATTCATGACGAGGTGCGTCTGTGTCGGGTAGGTCGACGCCTGCGACGTACTACGGAGATCGATCAGGGCGCCGACGGTGTCGTCATTGCCGTAGATGATGTTGCCGGCATTCTTGATGATGTCCACCACGAACCCCACACCCGCGGCGACCCAGGTCGCGGCCGAGAAACCGGTCTTCGTGGCGACGAGGGCTCCTGCGCCAGCCGCCACACCGGCCGCCTGGATGAGGTACGCCTTCATGTCCTTGTCAGTGACGACCTTGCACCAATCATTGTCGTCCTCCCACATGATGAAGTGCAGCGCCTCGCCGGGGAACTTGGCCTGGTATGCGTTGAACTGCGCGCGGCTGTAAACCATCGGCGCGCCGTTTCCGATGCTCGCCGTCCAGTCGTTCGGGTTTTGATCCCAGAACTGCATACCTTGGGAATCGCCGCCGATGCAGGCGAGGTCTTCGCCATACTTTGGGTTCTCCTTCGTCTGCGGCCCATGCACGTGCAGCTCGAGCTCGGGCATTCCCTTCGGCCACGGCTCCATCGCGTCGATGATGTGCGACTCCGTGAGATAGATGCCGTCGGTCACGGGGAAGGGATCAACGCTCCGGCTCGGGCATCCGAACTTTGCTGTCGAGCAGGCGCCAGCTGGACGGAGCGTACCGATGGAGGCGCCGCCATTGTCGTTCTCGTTCCTGAATGCCTGGGCGGAAAGCTCCGTGGTAAAGTTCGTCTCCACCGGCACGATCGAGATCGTCGGTGTCGCCGGCGCCTCCTTCAGGCTGAGTGGCACGCGGGCCCCGGCAAGGTTGTACCCGGTGGGCACTTCGTCTTCATGCAGCTGCGACGCGACGATCAGGTCGTTGCCCCCGGTCCACTTGCCGCGGTGCGCCAGCACCGGCATGTAGATCTCGAG
>JALYVY010000362.1 GCA_030852985.1 Gemmatimonadota bacterium
GTCATGATCCACGGCGCTTCATGCAGGTGATCGCGCTCCTTCTCGCCGGAGCGGTTCGGGCCGTGGAAGGTGTAGAGCATCATGCGCGTCATGTAGACCGCCGTCATGAACGCCGCCGCAAGACCGAGGACGTAGCACACCACGAGCAGCGTGCCGCCGGGAATGCCGAGCCAGTGCGCGCTGGCGAGAGTGGAGTTCTCGTGGCGGGCGAACACGGAGCCCAGGATCTCATCCTTCGAGAAGAAGCCGGCGAATGGCGGGATGCCCGAGATGGCGAGCGTCGCCGCCCACATCAGGCCCCATGTGACCGGCATGAACTTCCTCAGGCCGCCCATGTTGCGCATGTCCTGCGCGTCCTCGTGGTTGCCCGTATGGTGATACGCTGCGTGCATGGAGTAGATCACGGAGCCGGCCCCGAGGAAGAGGAGCCCCTTGAAGAAGGCGTGTGTCATCAGGTGGAACACGCCGGCCACGTACGCGCCGGAACCGACGCCCATGAACATGTAGCCGAGCTGCGACACCGTGGAATACGCCAGCACCTTCTTGATGTCCCACTGCTTGAGGCCGATGGACGCGGCGAAGATCGACGTCAGCGCGCCGATGACCACCACGGTGAGGCTCGCCACCGGCGCCATCGAGAACAGGACATTGCTGCGCGCGATGAGGTAGACGCCCGCCGTCACCATCGTGGCGGCATGGATGAGCGCGGACACGGGGGTCGGGCCCGCCATGGCGTCCGGCAGCCAGACGTAGAGCGGGATCTGCGCGCTCTTGCCGGCGCAGCCTACGAAGAAGAAGAGGCAGATTGCGGTGATCAGCACGCCGCCCACGGGCAGCGCAGCGACGGCCGCGTTCACGCCGACAAAATCCAGCTTGCCAACGTTGGCGAACAGCATGAACATCGCGACGAGGAAGCCGAAGTCGCCGACGCGATTGACGACGAACGCCTTCTTGCCCGCGTCCGCATTCGTCTTGTCGCTGAACCAGAAGCCCACGAGCAGGTAGGAGCAGAGGCTCACCCCTTCCCAACCGACGAACATCAGCGGGTAGTTCGAGCTCAGCACCAGCACGAGCATGAAGAAGACGAACAGGTTGAGGTACGCGAAGAATCGCGGATACCCCGGGTCGTCGATCATGTAGCCGACGCTGAACAGGTGGATCAGCGCGCCCACACCCGTGATGATCAGCACCATCAGCATCGAGAGCTGGTCGAGCTGGAAGGCGGCGTCGATCTGCAGGTCGCCCACCGCCATCCAGCTGAAGTACCGCTGGACGAACGGTTCGTGCGCACCCGCGCCGAGCATCGCGAGGAAGATGGCGACGGCGAGCGCGAACGAGAGCAGCACCACTCCCGGACCGACCAGGCTCGCGAGCGTCGCGTGGCGATGGCGGACGACCGGATGATCGTCGTCACCCGTGGCGCCGGTGGCATGCGCATCGTGCGCATGTTCGACGACGTGGGTCGGCACGTGGCCGTGGTCCGCGCCCGGGTCGGAGGGCCCGAAGTGCACCGCGCTGGTGAGCGACAGCAGGCCGTTGACCACGAAGCCGATGAGCGGCAGGATCGGGAGGAGCCAGACGTAGCTCGCCACGGTGCCGCTTAGCGAGTGCGTGCCAACCGCGGCCGTCGCTGCTTGGAGAAGCATCATCCCTTGAGGAGATTGATGTTCGACAGATTGACCGTCTGGCGATGACGGAACAGCGCGATGATGATCGCGAGTCCCACGGCAGCTTCCGCCGCCGCCACCGTCATGACGAAGAACACGAAGATCTGGCCCGCCACACCATATACCTGCGCAAACGCCACGAACGACAGGTTCACCGCGTTGAGCATGAGCTCCACGCACATGAAGATGATGATTGCGTTGCGACGCGTGAGCACGCCGACCACGCCGACGGTGAACAGCACGGCACTGAAGAAGAGCGACTCAGCCAGCATTGACACGCTCCTTACGCTTTCCCAGCACGACGGCACCGACGACGGCAGCGAGGAGCAGGATGCTCGTCACCTCGAACGCCAGCAGGTATTCGTGGAACAGCGGACCCGCGAGCGGCGCAATCGCTCCGTCGCGGGCCACCTGGTTGGCAATGGTGTTCTCGGGCAGCACGAGCGCTTCCGGCAGCCTCGCCCGCACGAGTGCGAAGATCTGCGCGAGGAACGCCAGGCCTACGGCACCGGCCGCCAGTTTCCACCAGAGGCCACGCACATCGGCGACTTCCGACGGGTGGCCGAGGTTCAGCAGCATGATGACGAACAGGAACACCACCATGATCGCGCCGGCGTAGACCAGCACCTGCATGGTGCCGATGAACTGCGCGTCGAGCATTACGTAGAGGGCGGCGAGACTGAACATGACGCTTACCAGCCACATCGCCGCCGCCACGGGGCTCTTGCGCGTGACAAAGGCGACCGCCGAGATCATCGCGACCAGGCCGAAGAGGTAGAAGTTGAAGACGTAGAAGAGCGAGAGCTCGTTGTGCGTCATTACTCCCCCTTCGGATCGGCTGGATCCCACATCTCGCACACCGGATGCGTCTGCGCCATCAGCCGCTCGAGGTCATACACAAACCCCTCGCGGCTGTACTCGGCGTTCTCATAGTGCCGGCCCACGTGAATCGCCTCTTCCGGACAGACTTCCTGGCAGTAGCCGCAGAAGATGCAGCGGAACTCGTCGATCTCGAAGACGAGTGGGTAGCGGTTGCCCTGCTCATCCTCGCCTGGCACGAGCTTGATGCAGTTCGCCGGACAGATCGACGGACACAGGCCGCAGGCGACGCACTTTGCCTTGCCGTCTTCCGTCGTGAGCATGCGATGCGTACCACGCCACCGCTTGGAGATCGATTCCTTCTCCTCCGGATACTGCGTGGTGACCTTCTCCTCGAAGATGTGCCGCAGCGTGCGCTTCATCCCACCAAGGGTGGCGCGCACGTAGCTGACTTCCTCGATTGGTCGCGTGACGACCTTGACGCCGATGGACATCAGTCTCCGGACTCCGGTGCAAGTGACTCTGGGGCAAGCGGCGCGCGCCGCTGCGTGCTCACGGCGCGCAGCTTGTCGAGATCACGACGATTCAGGCGCGAGAAGGCGGGACTGATGATGCGGCCTCGATCGACGATGTTGAACAGGATCACCACGGCCGCAAGGTTCAACAGAATCAACCCGATGCAGAATGGCACCGACCCGCGGGCAAAGCCCAGCGCGTCCAGCGTCACGATCGTGGACGCCACGGCGACGATGTAGCCAAGCGACAGCGGCAGCAGC
>JALYVY010000363.1 GCA_030852985.1 Gemmatimonadota bacterium
TCTTACTATTATGGAACGCTGACGTTAGCCCACTGGTTTGAGGACTCCATCGCGATAACCAACTCCCAGCACCGACGGTGGTGCCCCATCCGCCTCAGCACCTTTCGCACGCAGTGTCGCGCTAAATCGTCTTACCGCTCCAGCTTGAAGCCAGCATCCACCGCCGGCCAGATAAGCGAGCTGTTGGGTCGGTCACGTAACGCCGGAAGTTTGGTGATTTGCGCTCCGGTGTATGCAGAGTTGCTCGCGCATCCAAAGGCGAGCCAGAGTTTCGTTGATGGCTTCCTGCTGAGTACGGATGTCCAGATCGACTTTGCCATGGACGAGGCTATTTGGCGTGACATTGCGCGAGGCTTTGCCGACTACTCCGAGCGGCGACGACAAACGAGCGGCACGCACGCCAAGCGCCTGCTGGTGGATTTCATGATCGGCGCGCATGCTGTGCATCGCGCCGATCGGCTGATGACGCTCGAACGGGACCGATATAGGCTGGACTTCCCTGCCCTGACGCTGGTTCCGAGCCCTTAGCATAGCTCGTCTTCTGCGGACGGGCTCTGCTAGCCCACGTCCGAGGACAAACTGTAGCATCGTTGCAGCGCTACCGTTTCTCGACTTTCGGAGCCGCGTCGTTCGTCATCCACCACTGCGTGGGCAACGCGCGCTGCCGCGGCCACACCTCCGACAAACTGTTGCCGTCGTACACGCGCCCGTTCTTCATGACGTAGCGGATTGTGTTCGTGTTCTTGATGTCCTCCAGCGGATTGCCATCAAGCACGAGAATGTCGGCCAGCTTGCCCGCCTCGACCGAGCCGAGATCCTGCAGCAGGCCGATCGACTCGGCGCCGTACACCGTGGCCACGCGCAGTACGTCCATCGGCTTCATACCGCCGCTCGCGATGTTCCAGATCTCCCAATGCACACCCAGACCCTGCAGCTGTCCGTGCCCACCCAACCCCACGCGACCACCCGCTTCCACGACCTTCCTGGCCTGTTCGGCGAATAGCTTGAACGAGTACTCGCTGTCGCGGAACCATTGCGGACGTCGCAGCGCACGTCGCTCGAGTTCGGAGAATGGCGTGAATCGTGTGAGCTTGGCGTCGCTCAGGATATCGGTGTGCTCGTACCACCAGTTCTCCGCCCACGGCCCGCCGTATTGCACGAGCAGCGTGGGCGTCCACGTGGTACCGCTCTGCGCAAAGAGTTGAATGGCATCCTTGTACATCGGCGCGATCGGCAAGGTGTGCTCGATGCCCGCATAGCCGTCCATCGCCTCGGTCATGTTCTTCTTGAAGTCCAGACCACCTTCCAGCGTTGGCGTGATGTGCTGTTCCTTGGCCGCTTCCACAATCCACTGCCGCTGGCGCCGATCACCGGCCATGTACTGCTTGATCGTCTCGGTGAGATAGAACTCGGAGTAGCGCTTCATGACCTCCTTCGCGTCCTCAGCGCTCGACACGTTGTCTTGCACGAAGATGCCCGGGCCCGTCGCGTAGATGCGCGGCCCGATGATCTGTCCCACGTCGACCGCGTCGCCGTAGGAGATCACGTCGGATTGCGACGTTTGCGGATCGCGCGTGGTGGTCACGCCGTACGCGAGGTTGACCGTGTACATGTACGGTTGCGGCGAATGCACGCCCCACTGCGGCCACATGTGCGCATGCACGTCGACGAGTCCGGGCATGATCGTCTTGCCTGATACATCAATCACGCGCGCGCCGGCGGGCACCGTCACGCGTCCTTGCGCGCCGACACCAACGATGCGATTGCCCGTCACGACCACATCGCCGCGAGGGATCACCAAGTCGCCTTTCATGGTGATGATGCGCGCACCGCGCAGCACCACGCTGCCCGTGGGTCGATCCTTCGGAGCCGAAATGGTCACGTCAATGCGCGCGGCGTCGTACACTGGCTTGTTGGCCGCGGTCGCGGCACCCGGCGCGGCGACTGGCGGTCGCACCGGAGCGCGTGAAGACGAGTCGGCCGCGAGCGAGTCGGCGCGCGCGATGTCGTACTGGAAGAACGACCGGCCCAGCGAATAGAACACGCTACGGGAATCGGTATTCCATCCAAGAAAGTCACCGCCAATGCGTGACAGGCGGCGGTACGGAATGGCACCACCGGTCGGCTGCGTCACGGACACGGTTGGCGTGGTGCCACCGGTCATGGGCAGCGGCACGATGAACAGCATGTTGTCCACTTGCGCCAGCACACGACGTCCGTCGGGCGACACCTGCAACTGCGTGGCCTGTCGCGCTTGTGCGTTCGGACCACCGTCCGGGGCCTTATATCCGGTCACCTTGAGATGCGCCTGTCGATCGGTGCCGTCCCATCGCATGGAGACAAGACCGTCGCCACTTTCGTAAATCCAAATGCGCGACGTATCCGAGGTGAAGTGCGATCGGCCAGCGTTGGTGATCGTCGAAATGAAGTTCGTCGCGCCGCCGCTTGCGGGAATCCACACGAGATCCATGATGACGAGACTCGGATTGATTTCGTCGTTCATGATCGCGCGTTGCATGCGCGGCGCGCGCGCGGCCACAAGGCGAGATCCCGTTGGCGAGTACATGATGTCGTCGTAAAACGCTGTCTGCGTCGTCAACTTCTCCGGCCGCCCACCGGCGGCGGCAATGCGCCAGATGTCGCCACCGTCTTCGGTCCACGACACATACGCGATGTACCGGCCGTCCGGTGACCACACGGGCGCGTGTTCGCCATCGTTCGATGTCGTGAGACGTTTCGGCGTTCCCGACGGCAGATCCATCATCCACAACCGATCAAGCGCCGAGAATACGAGTCGTTTGCCGTCGGGTGACGGACGCGCACCGCGGATCTGTCGCACCGTGAGCACGGAATCGTTCACGGGATACGTGAAGCGCACCAGGTCGCCCAGCATCTGGTCGACCTCTGCCGTGAATGGGATGAGCGTTTGCTTCCCTGATGCGACGTCAAGCGACCAGATCCGGCCGTGGTGCGCCAACACGATGCCCTTCGAATCTGCGGTCCACGAATAACCCGGCAGCAGATCACGCGAACCGCGCGACTCGATATCGTCGCGCTGAATGTCATTGGCGAGCCAGCGCTCATCGCCGGTGGCGAGCTCGCGCAGCTTGAGCCCTGTTACCGCCATCTTGCGGGACGCATACGCGAGCCACTTGCCGTCCGGGCTCACGGCGGGACGAAAACCCGTGCCCAGGTTGAGCGTGCGCGGCGAGAGGCGACCGGTGCTGCGATCATACATCTCGACTTGCGTGGTGCCCATC
>JALYVY010000364.1 GCA_030852985.1 Gemmatimonadota bacterium
ACATGCCCGGCCTCGATGGCGTCAGCGTGGCGCAGCGTCTGGCCGGCCGCTCGCGCATCCAGGTGATCTTCTGCACCGCCTATGAAGCCTATGCGCTCAAGGCGTTCGATCTCGGCGCGGCCGACTATCTGCTGAAGCCGGTGCGATTGGAACGCCTTCGCGAAGCAATGCAGCGTGCGCAAAGCCGACTGGCCGACAGCACCACCGAACCCACCGTGTGGCTGCACGGCCGATTCCGTGGCGAGGAAATGCGCATCGCACTGAACGAGGTCACCTGTCTGATCGCCGAAGAGAAATACGTCTGCGTGCATCACCAAAGCGGACAGCTGCTGATCGAGGAATCCTTGCGTCAATTGGAAGAGGCGTACCCGGAGCAACTGATTCGCCTGCACCGCAATTGCCTGGCGCCGCCAGCGCGACTGCTCGGCATCAAGACGCTTCCCGACAGCCGCGTGCTGGCGCGACTGAAAGGTAGCGAGTTAAATCCCGAGATCAGCCGACGCAATCTGCCGGTGGTTCGAAAGCTGTTGCGATTGACTTGAGGCCGGAAAACCTCGCGCGTCGATGGCAACGAATACATCAACGTTGCGCGCGTCACACCTGAATTCACACCACGAGAAATGGACAGTACGTGTCTGACAACCCGGACGCCCCGCCCGGATCCGAACTGGCGACGACAGTCGGCAACAACCCGATCCACTCCCAATCAGGTCGCCGCCGGTACTTTCCTTGGCGGAGCGTTAGCGCTCATCTACTTTTCCACACCCATTTCCTGACGCTGAATAACGATGAGCTCGCCCGGAAATCGCTGACCTACGCCGAGGCGCTGATCATCGCCCTGCGGGTGATTCTATCCATGCTGCAGTTCAAGTCTCCAGTCTTTCCCGTGCCATCGCGTACGTGATCATCGGACAGCAGCTAGCCAAGACTTTTCAGCTGACCCGCGATGCCAACGAGGAATCGCCGAAGTACGTCTTGCAGTCAAGCAGGCGAGTGTTTGACCGCAACATGCGGTGTCTGCTCGACTCGATAATCGTGATTATTCCACCCATGTTCCTGCTCGGCACGATCAGAAGCTTTCCCGATGGCTGACCCGGAATACGATCCAGGCCGAGACGTTCTCCACACTCGCTCCACCTCGATTAAACAATCGATCTGCTTTGCTGCCAGTCCAATCCGTCATGCGAGCGCAAGTCATGAGCCACGACTTCAAAGTTGGTGATCACGTTCGCTGGAATTCAGAAGCCGGCCATGTGAGCGGAAAGATCACCAAGGTGCATACACGCGACACCGATTACAAAGGGCACACACACCATTGCAGCGAGGGCGACCCCCAGTACGAGATCATGAGCGACAAGACCGATCATGTTGCCATGCACAAGGGTTCGGCATTGCACAAGATCGATTGAGCGATGACCAATGATCCCGCCACGCTCTGGACCATCGGTCACTCCACGCACACCCTGGAAGAGTTTTTCGCCCTGCTCGACGAATACCGCATCGAGGCGATCGCCGACGTTCGACGTTTCCCCGGATCGCGCCGATATCCGCACTTCGCCAGCGAGGCGATGGCCGAATCGCTACCCGCCTGCGGCATCGCCTATGAATGGATTTCCAAGCTCGGGGGCCGCCGCAAGGTGCAAGCGGATTCGCCCAACACGGCCTGGCGCAACGCGTCATTCCAGGGCTACGCGGACTATACCGCCAGCCCCGAATTCGCCAAAGGCCTTTCCGAGCTGTTGCAGCTGGCTGCGGGCAAACGCACCGCAATGATGTGCGCCGAGGTGCTGTGGTGGCGTTGTCATCGTTCGATTGTTTCCGATGTGCTGAAGCTGCGCGGTATCGAGGTGATCCATATTCTCGACGCGAAGCATACGACGGTGCATCCGTACACTTCGCCTGCGCGGGTGGTGAATGGGCAGTTGAGTTATGTGAGGGCGCAGGGGGAGTTATTGTAGTTTCTGGCGCCTCTAATGGCGGGCACGCGTGAGCTTGAACGTAAGCGTCACACGTCAGGAGCGTTCGTCTGCCTGCGGCAGCCGCGTCGCCTTTCTCCCCGGTCTAAACACGTGGCCAGGAGAACCGTACGCCGAAAGGGAAGGCCACCCCGCTTGGTGCTTGCCGGGTTTCTGCCCAACAAGGCCGAGAGCCGAGGCCGGGCGAAACTGCGCGCAGCCTGCGCGCTTGTCGGCGAGAGGGGCCGGGAGCAACGCCGTACGTCACCCCTCATTCCTGGATGTCGAGCCTCCCGTCGCTGCTGATGATGTGGAGAATGAGGAGCCCCCGGATGTCCGTCTCTGGGACGGTCTTCGGCGCGGCGACTGGGATGTAGGAATCGGCCGGGTCCTTTCCGCGCTCCCTCTGGGGGGGCACGCAACTCACCGTACCCCGCTCTCGCGACATGCGGGTGTAGTCGTCGAGAACGTCGTACCGCGTACGAACGATCAGCCGTCTTTGACCTTCGCCGATCGCGACCACCTGTCGCACGCCAAGGAGCGGCGCGGCATCGTCGCGACCGAGGAGACGCTCGAAGACAATCGTGTTGCGCTCCCGATAGAACCGCCCGTTACGCTCGCCGTGGATATTAGAGTTCGCGTTGCCCTGCTCGCCGTCGGCTCGATGGTGCTGGTCGTCGTACGCGATACCCAGCACTGTCGCCTCGATGGCCACGGGCGAGCAGCGCATCTTGAGGTAGAGGGTCGTGACGTTGCCGGCCCGGTCTTCGATGCAGTATGTGCGAAGCTCCGCGACATCCGAACCGAAGTCGGTCCACGTGACGTCGACCCGTGTCTTGGGCGGCACCGGACCTGCGGCCGTGCCCGAAAGGGAATCCCGCCCCTCCACGTGGATGTCGTCGGTCTGTGGGTCGTAACTGATGACCACCTCCGGCGCGGTCTTGTCGATGCGCACAGCCAGATGCTTCTCGGCCTCGACGTTCTGCGAGCGATCGATCGAGTGAAAGGCGACGTCGTGCACGCCCTCCGCGGTGATCGGCACTGGGGCAGTGTAGACGGCAGGCCCGAAACCATCGATCGTGACCTGCGTGCGTGCGACTCCCGAGATATCGTCGGTCGCGGTGAGAACGACGTGGACGTCGGTGCGATTCCAGCCGTTCGCATTTGGCAGATTGGCGATGGCGGCGGTTGTCGTCTGCGGCGTGGTGTCCGCGTGCAGAATGACCGATAGCATTCGGGTAGTCAGCTCCTGCAAGATTGTGGACTGCGCCGCAGGCTCATAGCCCGAACC
>JALYVY010000365.1 GCA_030852985.1 Gemmatimonadota bacterium
AGAGCACACACTCCCTGCACCGAGCCTCACCGACCAGAAGTCCGTGCACGGCCAGTTTCGGCGAGCGCGGTATACGGCGCAGGGCACGTACCTGGTTTCGTTCCTCACCATGAATCAGGTCATTGAATATGACAAGGATTTCAACGAGATCTGGAAGTACGAGGTGAAGAGTCCCTGGGCTGCTGTCCGGCTGCGCAACGGCAACACGCTCATCACCGACGAGAACGACCTCATCACCCGTGAAGTGAATCCGCAGAAGGAAACCGTCTGGGAGCTCAAGCCCGAGGACCTTCCCGCCGAGTACCGTTACATCAACACACAGAGCGCCACGCGATTGGCGAACGGGAACACGATCATCTGCTCCCGCGGTGGTGATGGCAAGGGGCCGCAACTCGTCGAGGTCACGCGCGACAAGAAGGTGGTATGGGTGCTGCGCGACTGGGCGAACTTCGGCCCGGCGACCGCGGTGCAGATCCTCGATGATCCCGGCATCCCCGAGAAGCCCGGCCATTCGCAGCATTGATCGCGCGGCGCCGACGACCTGAACTCACACTGAACGAGCTGACCGAATGCTTCGTCGCTGCCTTGTGTCCCTGCTCGATAACGCCCTGATCGGCGTGAGCCTTGTCGCATTCGGCGCATCGTCGCTGAGTGCGCAGGTCGACGTTCTCACCAATCACAACGATAACGCACGAACGGGCGCAAACCTGAAGGAGCGCGTGCTGACGCCCGCGAACGTGAACCAGGCGCAGTTCGGCATGCTCTTCAAGCGCGTGCTCGACGACCAGCTCTACACCCAGCCCCTTATCGCGACGAGCGTGACGGTCGGTGGTGGGACGCATGACGTCGTCTATGTGACGACGGTCAACAACAGCGTCTATGCCTTTGACGCGAACGATCGCGATGCCACCCAGCCGCTCTGGCACGTGAACTTCGGGACACCCGCGAACCTGCACAGCACAAATTTCGGCTGCCTCGACATGAACGGGCAGATGGGCATCGTCGGCACGCCGGTGATCGACAAGGCCCGCGGCGCTCTCTACGTAGTGGCACTCACGCGTGCTGGTGGTGGGTTCACGCAGCGGCTGCACGCGCTCGATCTCGCCACGGGTGCGGACCTCCCCGACAGTCCGGTCGTGATCAAGGCCCCGATGTTCGACGCGCTACTCCAGAATCAGCGCCCCGCGCTGCTGCTCGCGAACGACATGGTGTACGTCGCTTATTCCTCGCATTGCGACAAGGGTCCCTATCACGGATTCATCATCGCATACAATGCCGGCACACTGGCGCAGGTCGGCGTCTTCAACACATCGCCGAACGGCAACGAGGCGAGCATCTGGCAATCGGGACAAGGGCCGGCCGCAGACGACGAAGGCAATGTCTACGTCGTTACCGGGAACGGCACGTGGGACGGCGTGCGTGATTTCAGCGAATCCTTCCTCAAGTTCACGCCCACTTTGCGCCTGCTCGATTGGTTCACGCCCACCAACCACCTCACGCTCGACGCCAGGGACGCCGACCTCAATTCCTCCGGCCCGTCGCTCATCCCTGGCACCCACGTGGTACTCGGCGGCGGCAAGGAGGGCATTCTCTACGTGCTCGACACGCGCAACTTCGGACACCTGGGCGACGAGCATGCGTCGCAGCACTTCAAGGCCACCGCCTCGCACATGCACAGCCTCGTGTACTGGGCGAGCGCGAAACAGGGCCCGCTGCTCTACGTGTGGGGACAGCGCGACAAGGCGCGCGTCTATCGCTTCGACGGCGAGAAGGTCGTCGAGACACCGTTGATGACACGCGACATTCCGAACGCCGGGCACCCTGGCGCGATGCTCTCGCTCTCCGCCGACGGCAATCGCAACGGTGTGCTCTGGGCCGCCATTCATGCAACCGGAGACTCCTGGCACGAATCCCGGCCCGGCATTCTGCACGCCTACGATGCCGATGACATAAGGCGCGAGCTCTGGAACTCGCTCGAAGTGCCGGCACGTGATGATTGTGGTGAGTACTCCAAGATGGCGCCACCTACCATTGCCAACGGAAAGGTCTATCTCGCCAGCTTCGGCACCGAGAACATCGGGACCGGGCAGTTCTGCGTGTACGGATTGCTACCGACGAGTGGCGCCCGTCCCTCGGCGCCATCGAACGCAAAGACGGAAATCACGAACGGGAATGCCCTGCTCACGTGGGGCATTGTTCCGGGCGCCACGCACTACCGCGTGATGCGTTCGACGACGCTGGAGCCAGAAGGGCGTGTCATCGCGGCGGGGCTCACGACGCCAGCTTACTCCGACCCCGTTCCCGAGCGTGGCGAGTCTGCCACCTACACGATCGTTGCCGTAGGACAGGGCGGCGTAAGCGCCGGATCGGAAGCGATCGTGGTCGCGGTACCAAAGCCAAAGCCGCGGATGACGCCATAGTGCAGGCGTTCGTCCCCGTACTGATGCAGTCGAGAGTTGAATTGCCGAGGTGACGTAAGGAGCCGCGTCACCCGCGAACGGCATGCCTCTCTGGCGCTTTGCAACCTGCCGAGTTAGCAATTCACCTTACAGCCGTGTGTTGCTGCGTCGACGCCGTCCTGGATCGTGTCTCCCCCCATGTGAGGTATGTGTGAGCTACAAGCGTATTGCCATCGTCGCCGCCCTTGCCCTGCTTTCAGCATGCGGCAGTGACAGCGTCACGAATACCGTCAATGACGCAACCTCGGGAAGCCTCTCGTTCAACTACACGGGCGGTGGCGGAGGATCTTTCAGCGCCACCGGCGCGATCACGTCCGCGGCACTTGCCAGCTCGCCTTACACGACCACCTGGGCCGCGGGATTCAAGGACGCCACCGACAACAGCACGAACATGGCGGCAAACATCACGAGAACGGCTACCACCTCGGATGTGGCCGTCATCTCCGTGAAGGGACAGGCAACGGGCACGTTCAGCATCGATGTGAACTGCGTCGCGACGGGCACGAGCACCTGCAACGACGTGGTTTTCATCACCGGCCAGAGTGCGAGTGGCCAGACGTTCAACAATGCCTGCACCCTCACCGCGGGCTCGATCATGATCTCGGCACTGACGAGCACCAGGGCGACCGGCACGTTCTCGGGCTCCGGCACATGCGCGAGCAGCACAGGGGTCGAAACCGCATGGGTCGTGACGAACGGCGCCTTCAGCGTGCCCCTGCTGGCCAACGCTCCTTCCTCGCTTCCGTAAGGGCGGTGCGCTTGTTCGCGTCGGCG
Organism: Gemmatimonadota bacterium; assembly: GCA_030852985.1. Classification (GTDB taxonomy): domain Bacteria; phylum Gemmatimonadota; class Gemmatimonadetes; order Gemmatimonadales; family Gemmatimonadaceae; genus AG11. The sequence continues at coordinate 3,234 of JALYVY010000365.1, forward strand.
TGCGCTGAGC
>JALYVY010000035.1 GCA_030852985.1 Gemmatimonadota bacterium
TGCGTATTTCGCTCGATGTTGATCACCCGTTTCGCTCCAAGCTGATCACCCGTTTCGGTTGAAGTTGATCACCCATTTCGCTCGATGTTGATCAGCGGATGCGCGGCGACCGCAGGATCCTACCGCCGGCACTAACTCCCCCGGACGTCTACCCGGAGCGAGGCTGTGCCTGCAGAGAGGATTTCCATGCGGAAGGTGTTGGAGGTGTTACGCCTCCTGTTCGACCAGGACCGAAGCCAGCGCGAGATCGCGACCATCCTCGCGCTCTCCCAGGGCACGGTGCACAACTACATCGCGCGCTTCCAGGCGTCGGGGCTCCCGTGGCCGTTGCCGCCGGACTGTGACGAGGCCGCGTTCGACGCCCAGCTCTTCCGACGCCGCGAGTTGCCGCCGTCGGCCACCCGGCCGGTGCCGGAGTGGGCGACGGTACATCAGGAGCTGAAACGGAAAGGGGTCACGCTCCAGCTGCTGTGGGCCGAGTATCAGGACGCGGCGGCCGAGCCAGCGCGCTGCTATCAGTACACCCAGTTCTGCCGACTCTATCACCAGTGGGCCGGGACGCTCGCGCCGGTGCTGCGGCAGGTCCATGTCGCCGGGGAGCGACTCTTCGTGGATTACGCCGGCCCCACGATGCCCGTCGTGGATCCGCGGACCGGCGAGATCCGCGAGGCGCAGCTCTTTGTCGGGGCCCTTGGGGCCAGTCACCTCCTCTACGTCGAGGCGACGTGGACGCAGACGCTCCCCGACTGGATTGGCGCGCACGGGCGCATGCTGGACTATGTGGGCGGCGTGCCCGCGCTCATCATCCCGGACAATCTCAAGAGCGCGGTCGGCCAGCCGTGCTATTACGAGCCCACGGTGCACGCGACCTATCAGGACTTCGCGACGCATTACGGGACGGCGATCCTGCCCGCCCGCGCGTACCACCCGCGGGATAAGGCGAAAGTCGAGACGGCGGTCCTGATCGTCGAGCGGGAGATCATGGCTCCGCTCCGCCATGATGTCTTTCACTCGCTCGCGGAACTCAATCACGCGCTCGCCGTCGCGCGGGAGCGCGTGAATGACCGGCCCTTCCAGAAACTGGCGGGCAGTCGGCGCAGCGTGTTCGAGGCGACGGAACGCGCCACGCTCCGGCCGCTCCCGGCCGAGCGGTACGAGCTCGCGGAGTGGAAGACGGCGAAGGTGAACATCGACTACCACATCTCCGTCGAGGGGCATCTCTACAGTGTGCCGTACCGGCTCGTCGGCGCGGCGGTGTCGGTGCGCCTGACCGCCACGATGCTCGAGATCCTGCATCAGGGCACGCGGGTCGCCGCGCATGTCCGCAGTGCGATGAAAGGCCGCTCCACCACGGAGCCCACGCATCGGCCGAAGTCGCACCAGCAGCACCTCGAGTGGAGTCCGTCGCGGCTCGTGGCGTGGGGCGCAAGCATCGGCGAGGCCACGGCCGGCGTGGTCACCGCCATCCTCGCGCGGCAGCCGCATCCCGAGCAAGGGTATCGCGCGTGCCTCGGCCTCTTGTCCCTCAGTCGCCGCTATGACCGCGCGCGCCTGGAGGCCGCCAGTGTGCGCGCGCTCGCCTCCGGGGCGGTGAGTTATCGCGCCGTGAAGTCGATCCTCGCGACGGGCCTCGACCAGCTCCCGCTCGACCCGGAGCCGCCGACGCTGCAGCTCCCCGTCACGCACGACCACGTGCGCGGGGCCGCCTACTACCAAACCTGCCTCACCCTCGACGCGGCCGCTCGGGACGCGGAGGTCCTCACCCTGGCTGGAGCGCCCGTATGCTGATCGAACAAACCCTCACGATGCTACACGCCCTCAAACTCACCGGCATGGCCGCCGCGCTCGCCGAGCAACAGGGGCTCCCCGATCTCGCCACGCTCCCGTTTGAAGATCGTCTCGCGCTCTTGCTTGAGCGCGAGCACGGCGCGCGCCACGACCGCCAACTCACGCGCCTCCTGCAACTCGCGCGCTTTCGCCACGCGGCGTGTGTGGAGGATGTGAACTTCCGCACGAAGCGCGGGCTCGAGCGCGGGCCGTTTCTCCAGCTCGCGGGTGGCGAGTGGATCCGGCAACACCAAACCCTGCTCCTCGTCGGGCCGACCGGCACCGGCAAGACCTGGCTCGCCTGCGCCTTGGGGCAAAGTGCGTGTCGCCAAGGCCACTCGGTGCGCTACGTGCGACTGCCGCGGCTCTTGAGTGAGGACTTCGTGCACGCGCGGGCGGACGGCTCGTATGGAAAGCTCATGCAGACGCTCGCCAAGACGGATCTCCTCATCCTCGACGACTGGGGCCTGGCCCCACTCGGGGACCGGGAACGCCGCGATCTCCTCGAACTCGTCGAGGAGCGCGCCCCTGGTCACGAGTCAACTCCCCGTCGAGCACTGGCATGAGATGATCGGCGATGCCACCTTCGGGGACGCCATCCTCGACCGGCTCGTGCATCACGCGCACCGGCTCACCCTCACGGGCGGCTCGCTCCGCCGCCTCGCGCCTTCGACCAAATCATCCGGTACGCCCACTGACTAACTGATTCTGCGGTCGCACGCATCCGATGATCAGCATGGACCGAAACGCGTGATCAGCTTGGAGCGAAACAGCTGATCAGCTTGGACCGAAATGGGCGATCAACTTCGCCGAAATACGCAGCTTGATCGAGGTGGAGGACAGAAAGGCCGTCGACTTCGTGTACCTCGACCAGCATACCGGCCCAAGCATGCCATGCGAGTGGATCGAGTGGAAGCGCCACAAGGATGACTACAGCTACGCCTGGATCGCCGGCACCGAGCCGGGGGACATGGCGGCGCCCGAGGACTGGACGCCCGAACGGTCGCGCGGCATGGCGCGCTCCGACATCCGTGACGAAGAGGGCCGCCTTTACCGACTGGCGAGCGAAGAGGGCATCGACACGTACCTGGATCTCACGACCGGCGAGCAGATTCAGAGCCTTACCGGCGAGTACGTTCCCCCGGCACCAATGTCTTCCGTCCCGATGATCGAGGCGATTCGCACCGCATTCGCGAGCGTCGGCTGGACGAGGTTCCGCGAGGAGGACAACGTCGTCGAGCTCGAGCTGCTCGGCACCGCGGCTCTGTACAGCTGTCGCTACTTCATGGCGCAACCGCAGCAAACGCTCGTCTGCTGCACGCGGTCGCCGCTGCTGGTGCCGAAGCGCGAACGGCGGAAGGTGATGGAGTTCATCACCCGCGCCAACTTCGGGCTGCTGTTCGGCGCCTTCGAGCTCTCGCTCGACGACGGACGACTCTTCTTCCGCACCGCGTGCGACGTCGAAGACGGCTCACTCAGCGGCCCGATGGTCTGCAATCTCGCCGGCGCCGGTACCGCGATGTTCGACAAGTACCTGCCGTCCATGAATCAGGTCATCTACGGGAAGATGTCCGTCGTGGATGCCATCGCGGCTGCGGAGGCTCCGTGAGCTATGTGCTGCGACGCGTGCGCGACCCACGTACTCGCGCAGCCGCTCGGCTCAATCGGGAGACCGCCGTTTTGTCCGAGGCTTCAGCATGGAGGGCGGTCCAGTCCCGAGGCGGATTGCCGCCCGCCAGCATTTGTGCAAACACCTTGTACGCGTCTGTCGGCGAGTCGTAGGTGCGCAGGGTGCTCTCGTCGTTCAGCCACGCGTAGACGATGATGGAACTCTTGCTGCTAAAGCGGAAAAACAAACGAAAGCGCCCGTTACCGGTTTTGGCACGAAACCAATCCCGATTCCCCCCGGCGAGGGTGCCGCCGTGTCGATAGACAGGATTGGTCGGGTCTTGCGGGATTTTCACGAAGATGAGATCAAGGACGTGCGCCAGAAGCTTCGTCGATGGACCTTGCGCTTCGCCGCTCGGACGCTCTAATCCCGAGCGACGGGTCAGTGCGTCTAGCTGATCGAGAAATAGGGGATGCGCCAACAGGGTCCACCCGTTGACCTGCTCGAGGGGCACCGCGGGCTGCGCCGCAGCGGTCTGAGTGGTGGAGCGTTTTCCCCTTGGGCTGCGGTTACCCATGGTGCGCAGCGAGTGCGACGCTCACAGTCCGACGTCGCCGTCAATCGGTGCATCGTGGTCGATGTGGACGTCTCGCGCCAACGCCCGAGCGCGCGCCACCAACGACGCAGGAAACACGGAGAGATTCTTCTCGATGTCGCGGCCCAGGAACGCGAGAAAGCTCTCGATGGCCGGATCGACGTGTCCCACCGCGGACGCGTTGACCAGGCGGACCTCGTTTCCCTCGATGACGTACCCGATGTGCTCGCCGGGGTGGAGATCCAACACCTTGCGCACGCTAGACGGCAGGGTGGTTTGCGACCGTTCGGTCACCTTGCTCATCACCATGGCTGGCATAGCGGCCTCCCTCAAGAAAGTAAATGCATTTGCATTGCACGATAATGCATTGGCATTGTCATGTCAATGCGCTCGGCCCGCGCGCATGCGCAAACATCACGTCTGCAATGGAAAGGCGAGATTGTGGCGCACCTCATTGCGCACCATCAAAAGCGAGAAGGGACATATGCCGTTCCAGGTATTCATCGACGACAACTTCCACCATGCCGACGAGTCTGAACGTAGCGAGGCAGGAGCGTATGCTACGTACGAGGAAGCGGAAGCCGCCGCACGGGCGATCGTGGAGCAGTCGGTTCGTCGGGAGTACAAGCCAGGCATGACGTCCGCCGAATTGTGGGAGCACTACACCAGCTTCGGGGAGGACCCATTCATTCGCCCCGAGCCGGAGGGCGTCCACTTCAACGGCTGGGATTTCGCAAGGGAGGTCAGCGAGCGAGTGGCAGCAGAGAATGGTCGCGGAACGTCATGACCAGGCACTGTTAAGATCATGATGCAAGGGAAGGCATGCGCAAGGCGTTGACGACGGGTTTACCTCGCGCAGCTTGAAGGTTGACTCCTCATCAGTCTGTAAAGCGGCTGCGCTCGACGCTATCGCCCATGAACGCATCCATAAGACAAAAGGCCATCGCAGCCATTGCCCGCCATCTGACATGTCAAACCCGAAGATCCAACGATGGATCGATCTCCTCGCAACGCTGCTGAGTCACCGCTTGCCGGCGACGTTCACCGAGCTAGCAAAGGACGTCCCGGCCTATCTCGCTGACGGCAGCGTGGAGGCGAAGATTCCCTCCGCCAGCCTCAAGCGCATGTTCGAGCGCGACAAGCAGGAGTTGAGGGGGCAGGGTGTGCCCATCGAAAGCATCGGCGAGGACGGAAGCGACGAGTCCTCCTACCAGCTGCGCACGAAGGACTTCTACCTCCCTTACCTCGGCGTCGTGTCCGCGCGCGGTCTGGTGAAGCCCGCCACGGTGGACCGATATGGGTATCGCTCGCTCGAGACGCTGGCCTTCGAGCCTGACGAGCTCCAGGCGATCGCTGAGGGCGCGAGACGCGTGGCGCATATCGGCGATGCCACGCTCGCCGACGATGCGCAAAGCGCCATCCGCAAGCTGGCGTTCGATCTCCCCCTCGGCGCCACCGACGGGACGAGCGATGGAGTGCTCGTCCCGCCGATGGTACGCGCCGATCCGCGCATACTCGCCTCGCTCGGCGATGCACTCTTCAGTCGTAAGCGGCTGAGCTTCCAGTACCATGGCATGGAAGCCGAGCAGCCCACGGAGCGCGCGGCCGAGCCTTATGGCTTGTTCTTCGTGAATGGTCATTGGTACCTCGCGGCGCGGGACGTCGACAAGAACGCACTGCGCAACTTCCGCGTCAGTCGAATGGCCGAGGTGCGTGCCAATACGCAGAAGGCGGGCACGAGCGACTACGAGATTCCGGCGAGCTTCTCCCTCCGCGCACATGCGCGCTCGCGCCAGGCGTGGGAGATCGGCGACGGCGACACGTACGAGGCGGTCGTGGAGTTTACCGGCGCGACGGGCGCCGCAATGGCCGCAGCGGCACTTGGTCGCATTGACGAATCGGCGCCGTCCTTACGGCGGTTCGATGTGCGTCGCACCGACAGCTTCGCCCGCTGGCTCTTCACGTTCTCAGGCGAGGCACGGCCCGTTGCGCCACCAGTGCTCGTGGCCGAGTATGCCAGCGTCGTTCGTGATACACGCTCACTTTACGAGGCGCAGTGATCCATGGCTGATACCGCCGCTGCGCAGTTGCGACGCATGCTTCACCTGATACCACGTCTGGCGGACGACGAGGATCACGCACTCGATGAAGTGTCGGCGGCAGCCGGCACGACACCGAAGGAGTTGCTGAAAGATCTCTTTGCCATTTCCGATCGATTCGACGCGCCCGGTGCGTTCGTCGAAGGCGTCTCCATTCTGGTCGAGGAGCAAACGGTCAGCGTGCACGCGAGCCACTTTCACCGGCCCATGCGTCTCACGATGCCGGAGCTCTGCGCGCTCGAGTTGGGACTCACGCTGCTCCGGCGCGAGCGGACGCCAGCAGAGCAAGCGCCAATCGATCGCGCGCTCGAGCGACTGCGGCTGACGATCAGCCAGGTGCCGACCAACGATCGCCACGAGGGCACGCGGTACGCCGACCTGGCCGACGCCGGATCAGCCACGCACCTCGCCATACTTCGCTCGGCCGTGCGCGACCATCGCAAGGTGCGCCTTCGCTATCGCGCCGGCGGCGCCACCGAGAGCACCACACGCACGATCTGCCCACAGTCGCTCGCCTATGCGGAGCAGATGTGGTATGTGGTGTCGACGAGCGACGAAGGGTTGCGCTTCTTTCGGCTCGACAGGATTGAAGACGTCGAGGCCACGACAGAGGAGTTCGAGCCCGACATGGCTGTCGCGCGCCGAGTGTTGGAGGCGGGACATGTCTTTGAGTGGAATACCGCTCGAAGGATGACCGTGCGTTATTCGCCGCGCATCGCGCGATGGGTGGCGGAGCGGGAAGGGAAGGCGCTCGCGGCCGATGGGAGTCTCACAATTGAGCATCCCGTCGCGGACGACTCGTGGGCGATCCGCCATGTCCTTCAATATGGGAGTGAGGCTGAACTTCTCTCGCCACCAGAACTTCGTGCGCTCCTCGCGCAGAAGCTCGATGACTTGAGTGCCGCGTGACCGCACAGCTGCCGCATCATGTCGTCGCCGTCTGGAATCCGTCGTACTCCCGGAACGCCATGGACGAGCACCTCGCCGTGTTGCTGCGCCATGCCGCGGACTTGCGTAAGCGGAAACTCCGGGAGGAAGACGTCTACGTCTGGTGGGGACGCGTGCACTCGCGCAATCGGCGTACGCAGCTTCCGCATCTCGACGACATCCGAGCTATCGATGCGACTCTCGATAGCGACGATGCACCAGAGACGCACCTGTACCTTACGGACTACCAGTCGCTCTACGTCGCCGACCTGGCCGAAATCCATTTCGGTGAGCTACTGGACGAAGAGGCGGCGCATGTGCCGTCGTACTACGCCACCGACCACCTCGAGTGCGACTTCTGGTTCAAGCTCTGGGACATCCGCCGCCTGGTCACCGATGACATGCTCGGCACCATCGAGGAGCTCAAGCGCCTGCGGAGCGTCGCCTATCACGATCAGCCGGTGTCGTTGTACGGCGGAATGGTGAACCTTCCGCTTGTCGTGACACGCCCTGACGGTGCGCTGTTCTTCGACGAGGACGAACGCGACGTCGCGACCAAGGCGGCCGTATGGGCCGAGTTCGACGCGGAGATGGGTACGGGGATCGTGTCGGTGGAACGCATGCTCCGCGACGACCTGCTCGGCGAAATTACCTGGGGCGCACTGGATCCGACGGTGCGGAACTTCATCGCGACGGCCGAGAAGGTGTTTCGGGATCATCGCGCCGACCCTGCGTTCGACTTCGCGCCGGTGCTTGGCAGCTTCTCGAAGGCGCTCGAGGTGCAGCTCGCCACGGTGCTGCGTCATGTGTTGCCTAAACTGACCAGGCAGCAGCGCTTCATGAACATCGATGGGATATCGGTCGATCTCGTTGAGCGCCGCGGTCTATCGCTTCAGCAAGTCGTTCAGGTGCTCGCTGGCGATCAGGGGCGAAGCGCGGTTCTCAACGGCGCGCTGATCAACGGCGGCTGGCTCACGGCGCAGTTTGGTGCGGTGCTCGAACAGTTCCGGAAGGTTCGTAACGAAGGCACGCACGTGAGCCGCATCGATCGCAAGACGGCAACCTTATGGCGAAATCAGCTCTTGGGTGTCGGATGTGCAGGGCATCTTGTGGAGCTCGCGAAGGTCAAGCTCCGCTGAGCGTGCGCCGCGGGAGCAATGTCAGGAGAACGCATCGACCTGCTCGACAGTAATCTCGGCGCGCCGCTTCGCCGCCGGGCGGGGGGCAATCTGGATGCGCACCTCCATGTCGAGGCGGAGGAGGAAATGCTCGAGCCGCTCCTGGCTGAACCCCGTGAGTTTGCCACGCATGAGGTTCGACATGTCGCCAGCGGCTATGCCGAGCGCCTTGGATGGATAGGAAGGCGAGGCCGCTGGGGCAAAATATACCCTTGACAGCATAGTCATTTCAGGGCATATTGATGTCGTGGCGTGGGACGTAGAGTACACCGACGAATTCGGCGCATGGTGGGAATCGCTCTCGGAGGCAGAGCGCGAGTCCGTGACAGTGACGGTGGGGTTGCTCGAAGAATACGGGCCACAGCTGCCGCATCCGCATTCGTCCGATATCAAGGGCGCGCGGTCGGGGAAGCTGCGAGAACTTCGCATTCAGCACGGCGGACGCCCGTATCGTGTGTTCTACGCCTTCAATCCGCTGCGCACAGGCGTGCTGCTCATAGGGGGAGACAAGACAGGCGACACCCGGTTCTATGAGCGTTTGGTTCCCATCGCTGATGCCTTGTTTCGCACTCATCTCGAAGAACTCCGGAAGGAGGGGAAGATCCATGACTGAGCGCAAGAAGTTCCGCGATCTTGCGAACCGCACGATGTCGCCTGAATCGATCGGTCGCGCGGCCGCGCGCACCCGCGAGATGGTGGCCGCGATGCCGCTGCAGGAACTCCGGCGCGCGCGCGCGCTGTCCCAGGCGCAGCTCGCGAGCGCGCTCGAAGCTACCCAGCCGGAAGTGTCCAAGATCGAACAACGCACGGACATGTACGTCTCGACCCTGCGCAGCTACATCGAAGCAATGGGCGGCCAGCTCGACATCGTCGCGCGGTTTCCGGACGGCGACGTCGAGATCACTCAGTTCAATCAGGTTGGGGTGGACGCGTAAAGAACTGGTCTTGCTCCGTGAAGACTCGGTTCGTCGTCGCTTTTTGGCCGAGCAAGCGCTTCATGTAAGACGCGACGCGCCCACTGTCAGACCCTCCCGGTATCATGGAGTCATTAGAGAAACACACTGAAGTCCGTTTCTCGATCCTGAACTGGAGGCACACACCTTGAGTGTTCTCGTCGAAGCCCTGACCCTCGTTGTACAGCGCCTTCCCCTGGACATCGCCTATCCAGGCGGTACCGACGCTTTTCTCCAGGCCACGCTATCCCTCGACGCTCCTCCGCGCTTCATCTGTGACGGCGATCCCCAACTCGTCAATCTCAGCTTCGACGACCCCAAGCACGTCGAACCCGCGAGCGCCCTGTTGCGCGCGCATGGCTTGATAGAGATGGCGGACCGAAAGGCTGTCGACTTTGTGTACCTCGACCAGCATACCGGCCCGAGCATGCCGTGCGAGTGGATCGAGTGGAGGCGTCATGACGATGGCTACAGCTACGCGTGGGTCGCCGGCACCGAGCCGGGCGACATGGCGGCTCCCAGTGACTGGACGCCCGAGCGATCGCGCAGCATGGTGCGCTCCGACATCCGCGACGAAGAGGGCCGCCTTTACCGACTGGCGAGCGAAGAGGGCATCGACACGTACCTGGATCTCACGACCGGCGAGCAGATTCAGAGCCTTTCCGGCGACTACGTTCCCCCGGCACAAATGTCTTCCGTCCCAATGATCGAGGCGATTCGCACCGCATTCGCGAGTGTCGGCTGGACGAGGTTCCACGAGGATGACAACGTCGTCGAGCTCGAGCTGCTCGGCACCGCGGCACTGTACAGCTGTCGCTACTTCATGGCGCAACCGCAGCAGACACTCGTCTGCTGTACGCGGTCGCCGCTGCTGGTGCCGAAGCGCGAACGGCGGAAAGTGATGGAGTTCATCACCCGCGCCAACTTCGGGCTGCTGTTCGGCGCCTTCGAACTCTCGCTCGACGACGGGCGGCTCTTCTTCCGCACCGCGTGCGACGTCGAAGACGGCTCACTCAGCGGCCCGATGGTCTGCAATCTCGCCGGCGCCGGTACCGCGATGTTCGACAAGTATCTGCCGTCCATGAACCAGGTCATCTACGGGAAGGTGTCCGTCATGGATGCCATCGCGGCTGCGGAGGCGGCGCCGGGGGACAGTTGATAGGCGCAATCTTTGGAGACATCGTCGGTTCGGTTCACGAGCACGGCCGGACGAAGACGACGACGTTTCCGCTCTTCGTCCCGGGGAGCCGCTTCACCGACGATACGGTGATGACCGTCGCGACCGCCCACGCACTCCTCACCGGCGAGCCGTACGATCGCGCGTATCGCACATGGGGACGGCGTTACCCACACGCGGGTTATGGAGGCTCTTTTCGTGGCTGGCTGCGCGCGACCGATGCACCGCCCTACAACAGTTGGGGGAACGGCTCCGCGATGCGGGTCAGCCCTGTGGCATACGCACGCGACTCCATCGAGGAGGTCCTCGACGAGGCAGAACGGAGCGCCGCCGTCACGCACGATCACGCCGAGGGCATCAAGGGGGCCCAGGCCGCGGCGCTCACGGTGTATCTGGCACGCACCGGCGTCGCGAAGGCCGAGATTCGGCGCGAGATCGAGACACGCTTCGGCTACGATTTGTCTCGAAGCATCGCCGACATTCGCCCGACGTATCGGTTCGACGTGTCCTGTCAGGGATCGGTGCCGGAGGCGCTTATCGCATTCCTCGACACGGATGACCTGGAAACCGCGGTGCGAAGCGCCGTGTCACTCGGCGGCGATGCCGACACGCAGGCGGCAATCGCCGGCGCCGCGGCAGAGGCGTTCGCCCACGGCGTATCTTCGGACGTTCGCAACGAGGTGATGAGCCGCTTACCGGCGGACATGATCGGGGTGGTGCGAGCATTCGAGGTGAAGTTCTCCCCGCAATGATGAGACTTGCTCCCGAACAGGTCCGAGATTCTACGAGCGGCGAGTTGCTGCCGCACCACCACCCTTCGCGGTGCTGGCGGCCTGCCGGATGTGGACCGCCATGAACTCTCCAAGTGGCTCTACGTCGCCGTCGACCCGTGCGCGCTCGAGTGCTAAAAAATAGGGGTGCTTCTCGTCGGCGCGTATCGTTACCCATGGGTAACCTGCCCCCAGCAGCGCGTAGTTCATCAGCAGGCGCGCCAGACGCCCATTCCCGTCAAGGAAGGGGTGAATGGTGACGAACTCGAGGTGTGAGAGCACGGCCCGCTGGACACGACGTATCGGTCCACGTCGACGCGTTCCTTCCACCACGCCAGCGCGCGCTCGTGTGGGGTGGTGCGGGAGCGAGGGGGCATCGTCGGAGGGCCGCAGGTGAGGGCGGTGTGAATCGCACGAAATAGTATGATTGAAACGCGCTAACATTGTCCACTTAAACGCGCTAGAATACGTCGGTCAAATACGCTAGAGACGCGCTAGAAAGCGCTGGACCTCGGGCGCGAATGTCTCCGAAGGTTGCGCGAAGGCGCTTGGTGTAATCCGAACAGAATCGACTGGCGCAGGAACGTTCCATGCGACAAATTGTACGCACAAGTGCCACACACGTATGTCGTCCCCCTGCGACCATGCTGTCCGCCCTGCATCTGTGGCGCAACAGCTCGTCGCGCAGAGGAGGAGAGTCGCTATGAGGCAGCAAAAGGATCGCCCATCGAGCCGCCAGAAGTCGTCAGCGCCGCCGGTCTCGTCGGGGCAGGGGATCGTGCGGTCCGGTGTGGCGCCGGCAAGTGCGCCCGGGGCGCGCTCGGAGTCCGCGGACGCGAAGGGGAAGGGGTCGGTCGTGAAGGGGTCGGTCGTGAAGGGGTCGGCCCCGCTGGACGCGGCCCCGAAGTCGGTTAACAAGCAGAGGAAGAAGCGAGCGCCCACGGGGACGCGTGGGCAGCGAATGGATCTGGGGGCGGATGGCCGCGACTCGCTCGAGGGGATGACCTTCGAAACCAAACCGGGGCGCCGGTCCGTCGCGGACGTCACGCGCCGGGTGAGCGAGCCGGCGCACATGACCCGGACGTTGGCCGAGCAGGGGGAGTTGGACACGCAGGCACGGGCGAGGCGCACGGCACGGCTCACGGCACGCCTCACCGAGCGCGAGAAGGAGGAGCTGGAAGAGGCGGCGGAAATGGCGGCCCTGTCCCTGTCTGCGTTCCTGCTGCGGGCAGGGCGGGCCTACAAGCGCATGCTCGAGCGGCGACAGCAGGCGATCCAGCTCACGAAGGAGGGGCAGCGCGCGCTGATCGCGGCTTTGCTCGCGCCACCGGCGCCAGTCCCGGCGCTCGTCGCCGCCATGAAGGAGTACCAAGAGCAGTTCTCACCGGCAGCACGCGTAATCTGATGGAGTGACCAACCCCGCAAACCCCTCGCCCCTCGCGCACAACGCGCTGCACTTCGCGCCGCTCTCCAAAGCGCACGCCCGTGAAGCGTTCGCGTGCTCCAGGCATCCGGTGCTCGCGAAGTACATCCGAGAGCAGGCGATGCAGGATATGACGAAGCACGTCGCCGCGCCGTGTGCCTTGGTGGACGCACGCGGCACCATTATCGGCTACTACACGTTGAGCGCAGCGTCCGTCACGCTCGACCAGATCCCGCCGGCGGCGGCCAAGGGGCTCCCGAGCTATCCCCAGATCGGCGCGGTTCGCATCGGGCGCCTAGCGGTGGGCGACCAGTTCCTCGGCCAGGGACATGGGAAGCGACTCCTGATGAACGCGCTCGATCGAATCGCGCAGGCCGCGACGACCTTGGGCGTGGCGTTCGTCATCGTGGATGCGAAGGATGACGAGGCCGCCGAGTTCTACGCGAAGTATGGCTTCGAGCCCTTTCCGGGCACCCCGATGAGCCTCTTCCTGCCGATGCGCACGCTGCTCGCGCTCTTCGGTCGCCCCTAGCCTGGATCACATTTCCAGCGGACGAAGGCACACGCGTTGCCGAAATGCACCGAGAAACCGCTGAGGACCTCGCTTCCTTCGCGGCGCGGAACATCGCTTGGTGGCCTGAGCATACCCCGACATGGTGCAGACGATGTCGGGATGGATCCAGCGAAGCCATCGCTCACGCACCGGCGGGCCCCCCTTGTGGAGTCGCGCAACGTTGCGCACCATTTTGTCACAATATTGACGCCAAAGCCGGGACACCCCGTCCCGACCCCCTCCGCGCCCCCTTCCCGCGAGGACCCACTTGTCCGCTCGCCTCGAGATCGTTCCGCGCAATTCCCTAGCTCTTCAGGCGTACGAGCGCGTTCGCGACATGATCGTCAGCGGGCAGCTCTCCCCGGGCGCTCCCATCATCGAGACCGATGTTGCCGCCGCGCTGGGCATCCAGCGCTCTCACCTGCGCCATGCACTCCAGCGGCTGCAACACGCCGGCTTCGTCATCAGCTCCCCGATCGGGAAGTACTCCCGCACCCGCGTCGCGCCGCTTACGGGGGCGGACGTGAAGGACCTGTTCGATCTCGTTGGCGTCGTGGAAGGCCTGGCTGCCCGGGCCGCCGCGCAGCTACCCACGACGCGGCGAACCCGCACCGCGCGGGCGCTCACCACAGCCAACGACCTCCTGTTGGAGGGCGCGAACAGGAAACCGGCCGATGCGGTCCGCATCAACGATCTCGACGTCGCGTTCCACCAGATCTACGTCGACCACGCCCCGCCGCGCGTGCTGGCGCTGCACGATGCGATCAAACCCCAGGCGGACCGCTATGAGCGGCTCTACACCAATGCGCTCCTCCACGAGATCCGCCTCTCCGTGGCCGAGCACGAAACGATCATCAGCGCCATTCGCGCTGGTGATCCCGACGCGGCGCAGGTCGCCGTCGAGGTGAACTGGCGCAACGCCGGCGAACGGTTTGCCCGCGTGATCGCAATCGCCGGAGAACGAGGACACGTCTGAACGCAGTCACCTGAACGGGTACGCCCCCCGCGTTCCCGTCCACCATGCGTGAGCCACCCTTCCAGGAGAACAAGGCCGATGCTGCATGTCCGGATCAATCGAGTGAACGACCCGTGGGCGCTGTTCGGCGCGCTCTTCCTGCTACTCGCCGGAGCTCCCGCTGCCGTCGCCCAGGCAGGATTCGTCGCCGGGATGGTCGTCGACACCCGCAGCAACGAACCCGTTTCCGGCGTGCAGGTCGTGGTCGCCGGCGGCGCACAGGGTGCGGCGACCGACGTGCGCGGACGATTCCGCATCTCCGGCTTGAGCGGAGACTCCGTGACACTCCGTGCCACGCGCCTCGGCTATCGCCCGCTCACGCGCCGGGTTCGCGTGGGTGACGCCAATGTTCGTCTCGAGCTGCTCGCCTCCACCGTGCAGCTGGACGCGACGGTAGTGCTCGGCGCGCCCGTCGGCGTGCAGGCGCGATCGATCGGCAATGTCGTCGAGCACGTGGACGCCGCCGAGATCGTGCGAACGGCGCCGGTCACCAGCGTGGCGCAGCTCCTCGACGGGCGCGCGCCAGGCGTTGTGCTCCAGAATTCATCCGGCATGATCGGCGCCGGCCCGCGCATCAAGATTCGTGGAGGTGCCAGCCTCTCACTGTCCAGCGAGCCGCTGCTCTACGTGGATGGCGCGCGCGTGGACAACTCCGTGGGCACGGGACCGGGCGCGCTGGTATCGCGCCTCAATGACATTGATCCGGCCACGATCGAGAGCATCGAGATCATCAAGGGGCCAGCCGCATCCACGCTCTATGGGACCGAGGCGTCGAACGGGGTCATCCAGATCAGGACGAAGCGCGGCGCGGGTGGCGGCGGGGCGGTGATCAGCACGACGATCCGGCAGGGAACGAACTGGTTCATGAACGCCGAGGATCGCTTCCCCACCTACTACTACCGCGATCCCGCCTCGGGCGTCGTGACGTCCGGTAACCTGCTCACGCTCGAACGCCAACGCGGTACGCCGGTGCTGCGCACCGGCCGCGCCCAGGAGTACGCCCTTGACGTCCGTGGCGGCGGCACAAACGTCGACTACTACGCGGCGGGTGCGTATGCGGACAACACGGGCATCGAACCCACCAACGGCGAGCGACGTGCGAATGGCCGCGTGAACCTGGGCTTCACGCCGCGTGATTCCCTGACGATCACGCTCAACCAGGGCCTCGTCATCAACCGCACGCGCCTCGCCAACGGCAACGACGGATCGAGCGTGCTCACGCAGGCGCTCTGGGGTGGCTTGAGCCTGTTGAACACGCCGACTCGTGGATTTCTTTCCACGCCCCCAGAGGCAGTCTGGGCGGCGACCGAGCGGTCGCTGGACATCAACCGCTATACCGGCAGCATCACCTTCGATCACCGCCCGACGTCCTGGCTTGCCCAACGCTTCACGGGGGGACTCGACCTCACCGATCAGACGGGCACTGTGCTCACGCCGCTGATGGGTCCGGACCTCTCGCAATTCTATTCGAACTTCACGGCGAGCGGCTCCAAGACGATCGATCGTCGTACGACGTTCTATACCACGATGGACTACAGCGCGTCGGCGACGCACTCGCTCGGCAGCGCGTTCAACTCCGTGAGCTCGGTCGGCGGGCAATTCTATCGCAAGGCCATTCGCATCGAGGCGCTCTCCGGACAGACCTTCCCCGCCGCTGGCGTTACGACGATCGCCGGCGCCGCCACGCGGCTCGGCAGCGACGACATCGTCGAGAACACGACGGTCGGTATGTTCGTGCAGCAGCAGGTCGCCTGGAAGAACCGCTTCTTCCTCACGGCCGCGCTCCGCGGCGACGATAACAGCGCGTTCGGCGCGAACTTCAACTTCGTCACGTATCCCAAGCTCAGTGCGAGCTGGGTGGTGAATGAAGAGCCGTTCTTCCACGTACCTTCGGTGAGCGCGCTCAAGCTGCGCGCCGCGTACGGCGCCAGTGGCAAGCAGCCCGACGCCTTCGCCGCCGTGCGCACCTTCGGACCACGCACCGGCCCCGGGGGCACCGCCGCCGTTACCCCGCAGTCCATCGGCAACCCTGATCTCGGGCCGGAACGCGGCACCGAGTTGGAGCTCGGCCTCGACCTCGGCCTGCTCGACGACCGGTACACGGCTGGCGCGACCTTCTACAACAACAAGACGACCGACGCGATCCTGCTGCGCGCCGCCGCGCCGTCGAACGGATTTCCCGGTGCCCAGTACGTCAACGCCGGCGAGGTCGCCAGCCACGGCATCGAGCTGATGCTGCGTGGCCGCGCGTTCGAGCGTCCACGTTTCGCACTGGATCTCTCGGGCACCTACTCCACGAACGTCAGCGAGATCAACAATCTCGGTGGTCTGGGCTTCATCGCCCGCCGTGAGATCAGCGGCTACAAGCCGGGCTATCCCGTGGATGCGTTCTTCCTCAAGCGCGTCGTGAGCGCGGACCTGACGTCGACGGGCACGGCGACCAACATCCTCTGCGATGGCGGCCCCGACGCCGCGCCGGTGTCGTGTTCCAGCGCGCCACGCGTCTATGGAGGTCGCTCCACGCCCGCCCGGCAGGCCGCGTTCACGTCCACGATCACGTTGTTCAGCCGGTTCCGGCTCTCCGGGCTCGTGGACTACCAGGGCGGGTTCAAGAAATTCAACAAGGACTACTGGAACCGCTGCCCGTGGGGGATCGACGGCAACTGCCCGGAGCGCGTGTTCCCCGAGCAGTTCGATCCGGTACGCATTGCCGAGATCCAGATCGGCGATCTCGGGACGTCGGGGTCCGCGCTCGAAGACGGCTCGTTTGCCAAGCTTCGCGAACTCTCCCTGGGCTACACGCTGCCCGCGTCGCTCGTCGCGCATGCCGGCGCACGGCTGGGGACCCTGTCCATCGCCGGACGCAACCTGCACACCTGGACGCGATACACCGGGTTTGATCCCGAAGCGCTCTCGTCGCAGGCGTTCGACGCAGAGCGCTGGGGCGACCAGGGCGCGGTGCCCCAGCTCGCGCAGTTTCTCGTGACACTGAACCTCACCTTCTGACCGGAGACCGGCCTATGACTTCATGCATCCGTAAACGGCGTCTCTCGGCGACCGGTCCCGCTCTCAGGTACATCGCGCTCGGCATGGCGATGCTCGGATTGTTCACCGCCTGCAATCTCGACAAGATCCTCAAGGTCGACACGCCGTCGCGCGTGCTGCCGAAGGATCTGGAGAATCCGGCCAATGCCCGCGTCATCGTCAACGGCGTGGTGGCGGACTTCGAGTGCGCCTTCGGCTCCTACACGCTCGTTGCCGGCACTGCGGGCGAGGAGTTCCACGATGCCTCCATCGCGTCGCAGTGGTGGGTGATCGACCGCCGCTCGTACGCCCCATCGGGCTCCATCTACGCGACCTCAGGATGCGCCGGGACGAGCGGCGGCGTCTACGTCCCTCTCTCGACCGCGCGGTGGCAGGCGGACAACGCCATCCGGCTCCTCCAGTCGTGGACAGATACCCAGGTGCCTGGCCGAGCCGACCTGTTGGCGAAATCCACGGCGTATGCCGGCTACAGCTACCTGCTGCTGGGCGAAGCGATGTGTTCCGCCGCGGTGGACGGGGGTCCCGAGCTCTCCCGCGCCGCGCTGTTCGCCCTCGCGGAGCAGCGCTTCTCGGAGGCAATCGCGGAAGCGACCACGTCGCGCAGCGACAGCATCCGCTTCATGGCGTACGTGGGACGCGCGCGTGCGCGCCTCAACCTCAAGCGCGGCGCGGAGGCGTCGGCCGATGCGAAGCAGGTGCCAGCCGGCTTTATCTGGCGATCGACCTACACCGCCAGCGACCCGCTGCGCGAGAACCAGGTGTACGTGGGCAACATCCGCACGCTGCTCGTGACCGTGGACGAGCCGTACCGCGGCTTGACGTTCGGCGGCGTGCCGGATCCGCGCGTTGCCCTCACGCTCGAGACGAAGCGCAAGGGACCGGACCAGGAAACGGTGCTGTATTACCAGACCAAGTACGCCACGGCAGGCGCTTCGATCCCGCTGGCGCGCTACGAGGAGGCGCAACTCATCATCGCCGAGGTAGAGGGCGGCGCCACGGCGGTCGGCATCATCAACCAGCTGCACGACCGGGTGGGACTGCCGCGCTTCAGCAGCACCGACCCTACCGAGATCCGGCAGCAGGTCATGTACGAGCGCCGTGCGGAACTCTTTCTCGAGTCGCAGCACTTCGGAGACCTGATCCGGTACGGGGCGCCCCTCAACCCCGCAGCGGGTACGCCATACCAGCGGCAGAAGGGAGGCGTCTACGGCGACCAGCTCTGCTTCCCGCTTCCCGATGTCGAGCGGTTGAACAACCCGAACATAGGTGGCTGACATGCGCCGACTCTCGTGCGCGTGCAGCTCACGCCTCGCGCTCGCCGCGGCGCTGGCCCTCGCTGCCAGCACCTCGGCGCACGCCCAGGATTCCACGCTCGACGTGTTGATCGTCAACGGCCGAGTGCTGGATGGCACCGGCAATCCCGAGATGCGCGCCGACGTCGGCATCCGCGGTGACCGCATCGTGGCCATCGGCAAGCTTGCCGGCATGCGCGCGCGCCGAACCATCGACGCGCGCGGGCTGTACGTCACTCCCGGCTTCATCGACATCCATTCTCACGCTGACGCCGCGCTCGCCGGGGACGACTCGATCGCGCGTGGCGCGCCGAATCTTGTTACGCAGGGAATCACCACGGTGCTCGGTGCGCCCGACGGCCGGAACCGTCTGTGGCCCGTGTCGCGCGAGATCGCCGCGTTCCGCTCGCAGGGCACGGCGCTCAACATCGCGCCGATGGTGGGCCACAACACGGTGCGCGCCGAAGTGATGAAGAGCGACTACGAGCGCGAAGCGACGCCGGCCGAGGTGACCGCGATGCGCGCCCTCGTGCACGAGGGCATGGAGGAGGGCGCGTGGGGGATGAGCGCCGGACTCGAGTATCGGCCCGGCCGGTTCAGCTCACCCGACGAGGTGGTGGCGCTCGCCAGCGAGGTGACGCCCTACGCCGGCATGTACATCGCGCATCAGCGCAGCGAAGCGCAACTCCCCAGTGTGTGGCAGTACCCGAGCATGGTGACACGCTGGCCGGTGGATGGCGTGCGTGCGCTGGAGGAGACGATTCGGGTGGCCCGCGAGGATGGCATCGTCGCGGTGGGGAGCCACATCAAGGCGCAGGGCCGCTCGTCGTTCGGCCGCTCGGCCATTGACGTCGGGCTCGTCGACCAGGCGCGCGCCGAGGGGCTGGAGGTGTACCTGGACCAGTACCCGTGGGACTCCTACGGCGGCGGACGTTCCACCCTGATTCCGCGGTGGGCGCTGGTGGACGATCCCGCGCAGGCAGCGGGAGGGCTGGACAGCCCGCGCCTGCGCGTGCCGGGCGTGCTGGCTCATGCACGTGCCAACCTGCGACGCACGCTCGCCGATCCGGCGCTGCGACGGGTGCTGGAGCAGGACATCGACTTCCTCATCGATGCGGACGGCGGCGGCGACCGGTTGCTCATCCTCGACCATCCCGATACCTCGCTGATCGGCCACAGCCTGTCCGAGGCCGCGCAACGGCTGGGCAAGAGCGAGATCGAGACGGTGATCCAGTTCGCCCTCACGGGGAACGAGGCCATTCCCGAGGGCGCCGCCTACCGCAACCGCGCGATGGACGAGGCGGACATCGAGCGATACATGCGACAGGAGTACACCGCGACCTCCACCGACGCCGGCGTGGACGTCATCCGCCCGGGCGACGGCGGGGGGCGTGGGCTGCACCCGCGCTTCTACGGCTCGTTCCCGCGCAAGATTGCGAAGTACGCGCGTGACGAGCACGTGATCTCGCTTCCCTTCGCCATTCGGTCGTCCACCTCGCTGCCCGCGCAGATCGTCGGCTTCGGCGACCGGGGCATGCTGCGCGAGGGGTTCAAGGCGGACGTGACGGTGTTCGACCTCGCGAAGCTCCGCGACAACGCGACCTACCTCCAAACACGCCGGTTCAGCCAGGGCATCGAATATGTGCTCGTGAACGGCAAGTTCACCCTGGACCATGGCAAGCTCACCGGCGCGCGCCCCGGCGTCGTGATCGAACGCAGTGGCGCCGCAGCCCGGCCGCGCCGTGCCATCACCTTGTCACCAACCGGAACCCGATGAGCATTCGTCCTCACCCTTTGCACGCTCGCGGACTCGCGGCGGCGCTCTTCCTGGCGTCCGCCGGACTCGCAGCGCCCGCCGCGGCCCAGACGTCCACCGCGCCCGTTGCGCCTGCGGCTGCCGTCCTCATTCGCGGCGGCACGCTGGTGGACGGCAGCGGCGGTGCGCCGCGTCGCGCTGACGTGCGGATCAGCGGCGACCGGATCATCAGCGTGGCGCCGTCGCTCACCGCCGCGGCAGGCGAGCGGGTGATCGACGCGACGGGGCTCACGGTGAGTCCCGGCTTCATTGATGTCCACAGCCATGCCGACCGCGGCATCGATCGCGCACCCATGGCGGAGAGCCAGATCCGGCAGGGCATCACCACGTCCATCGTGGGGCAGGATGGTGGAAGCGCGCTCCCGATCGCGTCCTTTCTCGACGACATCGACCGGCTGCATCCGACGATCAACTTTGCGACGATGGTAGGCCACGGCAGCGTGCGCGCCGCCGTGATGGGCGATGATTTTCATCGCGCCGCCACGCCAGGCGAGATCGCGACCATGCAGGCGCTCGTGGACCGCGGCATGAAGGATGGTGCCGTTGGGCTGTCCAGCGGCGTGGAGTACGATCCCGGTTTCTTCGCGAAGCCGTCCGAGATCGTTGCGCTCGCGAAGATGATCAAGCCGTACGGCGGCGTGTACTCCAGCCATGTGCGCGACGAGGAGAACGGCGTTCTATCGGCGTGGAAGGAGGTGATCGACCTTGGTCGCGCTGCCGGGGTGCCGGTGAACATCTCGCACGCCAAGCTCGCGTCCAAGCCGGTCTGGGGAACGGCGCGCGAAGCGCTGGCGCTGCTGGACAACGCGGCGAAGAGCGGGGTGAAGGTCACCGCGGACTGGTATCCGTACACCTTCTGGTCATCCAGCATGTACGTGCTCATTCCCGACCGCAACTTCGAGAACCGTCACGAGTGGGAGGTGGGGCTCGACGAGATCGGCGGCGCGCAGAACGTCATGGTCACCGGCTACCAGCCCGACAGCACGCTGAACGGCCACACGATCGCCGAGATCGCGCAGATGCAGGGGAAAGACCCGGTCACGGTGATCATCCAGATGATGCGCACCGCCGGCCAGAACATCGGCATCATGGCCACGGCCATGGACGAGCGGGACCTCGCGCGCTTCGTCGCCGACCCCCGCGTGATGTTCTGTTCCGACGGCGGCCTTTCCGGCGCGCACCCGCGTGGCTACGGGAGCTTTCCGCGCATCCTCGGCGTGTACGTGCGCGAGAAGCACCTGCTCACCCTGCCTGAGGCGGTGCGCAAGATGACGTCGGCCACGGCGCAATTCCTCGGGCTCACCGATCGCGGCACGCTCGCGGCGGGAAAGGCGGCCGACGTCGTCATCTTCGATCCGGCGACGATCGCCGACCGCGGCACAAAGACGAACGCCGCACAGTCGCCGGTGGGAATTCGCTACGTCATCGTGAACGGCCAGGTCGTGCTCGAGGACGGCCGGATGACGGGCGCGCGGCCCGGCCGCGGCATTCGCCGGCATAACTGGAAGGCATATGCCCCCGGCGCGACTCGATAGCGCTCCCACCTCCGTGGCGGACTGGGAGGAAGCCCCCCGCCGCACACGATCCGGAGAGTTCGTGCTCCGACGGCTCAGCACCACGGAGGAGTTCGACGAGGCCGTCGTGCTTCAGCACGAGGTCTGGGGCAGCGAGTTCTCCGAGGTCGTGCCCACCGGTGTACTCCGGGTGGTCCAGTACGTGGGAGGCGTCGTCGCTGGCGCATTCACGGACGCGGGCGCGCTCGCCGGATTCGTGTTCGGGGTAAGCGGCATTCGCGACGACCGGCTCAGCCACTGGTCGGACACCCTGGCGGTGCGGCAGGAATACCGCAACCGCGGCATCGGCGAGGACCTCAAGTGTTATCAGCGCGACCTGCTGCTGCCGCTCGGCATGACGCGGGTGTACTGGACGTTCGATCCGCTCGAGTCCAAGAACGCGTACCTGAATTTCAGCCGGCTGGGCGTGACGGCCGGCGAATACCGCCGCGACTTCTACGGCGCCACCAACTCGGCGCTGCACGACGGCATCGGCACGGATCGGCTCATCACGGTGTGGGAGATCGCCAGCCCGCGCGTGGCGCGCCTGCTGGGTGGCCCGCCGTACGAGCGGCACATGCATGATCACCTCGCCGGCGCTTCGCGCATCAACGAGGTCGTGCAGCGCGGAGGCGATGTCATCACGCTGGAGCCGGATATCACGCTCACGGCGCCGTGCCTTCGCCTCGCCATCCCGGCTGACATTCAGCAGTTGAAGGCCCGTTCGCCGGACATCGCGCGCGAATGGCGCCGCGTCACGCGGGCTGCGTTCGAGACATACTTCTCGCGGGGCTACGTGGCGCGTGCAGTCGCGCGCGTGGGCGAGTACAGCGAGTACCTCCTCGAGCGGGACGAGCGACGATGACCGGACTCCGGCGCACCCTCACCCGAGGCGACATCATCTTCGCCGTGATCGGCAACGTGATTGGCTCGGGGATCTTCCTCGTGCCCGCCGAGACGTTGCGCGTGGCCGGCGGCTCCACGACCGCTGCGCTGATGGTGTGGGTGCTCGGTGGCCTCCTCTGCCTGCTCGGCGCACTCACCTACGCGGAGCTCGGCGCGGCGAATCCGGAAGCCGGCGGCATCTACTGCTACATCCGCGACGCCTTCGGCGCGCTGCCGGCGTTCCTTTACGGCTGGGTGCTCTTCCTCATCATCGGGCCGGCGACGGTTGCTGCGCTCGCCGTTGCGTCGGTGGCGTATCTCGGGCAGCTCGTGAACCTCGGGCCCGCTGGCGGACGCGTGGCGGCGGTGGCGATGATCCTCGTGATCGGCGCCATCAACGTGGCGGGCGCGCGCGAGAGCGCCAACGTCCAGAACGCAAGCGCCGGCCTCAAGGCGGCCGCCCTGGTGGTGTTGAGCGGCATCCTCATCGCCCTTGGCCGATGGGGGGTGTTCGAGTCGGTGCCCGGGGCACCGACGCCATCGCTGTTTGGTGGCGTGGGCGCCGCGATGGTCGGCGTGCTCTGGGCCTACGAAGGGTGGCAGTGGGTGACCTTCTCCGCGGGGGAGACGAAGGACCCTCAACGATCCTTCCCGGCCGGTCTCGTGATAGGCACCGCCGCGCTGATCGCGCTCTACGTCGTCGTCAACATCGCCTACTTCATGGCGCTTGGTCCCGCCGCGGCGGCCAGCTCCACGAGCATCGCTGCCGACGCCGTCGCAGCCACCGTCGGGCTTGGGTGGGGCAAGGCGGTCGCCGCCGTGGTCGTGCTGGCGACGTTCAGCGCGGCCCACGGCTCCGTGCTCACCGTACCGCGCGTGTTCTATCAGATGGCGCACGACGGCCTGTTCTTCCGTCGGCTCGCCGAGGTGCATCCACGATTCGGCACGCCGGCATGGGCCGTGTTGTCCACCACACTGCTGTCGGCCATCTATGCGCTGTCGGGGACGTTCGACCAGCTGCTCACGGCGGTGGTGTTCACCGCGTGGGTCTTTTACGGATTGGGCGCGATGGCGATCTTCGTATTCCGGACCCGGTTGCCTGGCGCGCCGCGTCCATTCCGGGTTCCAGGGTATCCCGTCACACCGGCGCTGTTCGTCGGCGCGTCCATTGCCGTCGTCGTGAATACCCTGTTCACCCAGCCGATCGTGTCGGCCGTGGGAACGGGCGTGCTCCTGGCCGGCGTTCCCGCATTCTATTTCTGGCGCCGCCGAACGCCTCTCCAGCCGCCAGCGCCCTGACCATGCCCTTCCAGATCGAGCGCATGGAGCTTCGCGAAGTGAGACTCCCGCTGCGCGAGCCGTTCCGCATCTCCTCAGGCGTGCAGACCGAGCGGCGCATCATGCTGCTCCAGCTCTTCGACGCGAGCGGCGCCGACGTCTGGGCCGAGTGTGTCGCGGGCGAAGAGCCGAACTACAGCGAGGAGACGGCCGATACGGCGTGGCTCGTCATTCGCGACCTCGTGGCGCCACGAGTGCTTGGGCGGCGTTTCGAGACGCCGGGTGCGGTGCACGACGTGCTGGCGCGTGATTTCCGCGGACACAACATGGCCAAGGCCTCCGTGGAGATGGGATGCTGGGGGATGACGGCGGTGCTCGAGGACGTTCCGCTCGCCCGGCTCATCGGCGGTACGCGCGATCGCGTCGTGACGGGAATCTCCCTCGGCATCCAGGCGTCGCCGCAGGCGCTCGTCGAGCGCGCCCTGGCCGCGGTTGCCGACGGCTATCGCAAGGTGAAGCTCAAGATCGAGCCGGGCTCCGACATCGCCTTCGTGAGGGCCGTTCGTGCCGCCGTGGGGCCGGACATTTCCCTGATGGTGGATGCCAATAGCGCCTACACCCTCGCCGATGCCGAATTACTCGCGCAGCTCGACGAGTACAGGCTCATCATGATCGAGCAGCCACTCGCGCACGACGATCTGCTGCGCCACGCCGAGCTGCAGAAGCGGCTCGCCACGCCGCTTTGCCTCGACGAATCCATCACCAGCATCGCTCGCGCCGAAGACATGATCGCCCTCGGCAGCGGGCGAATCATCAACATCAAGCCCGGGCGCGTCGGTGGCTTCACCGCCTCGCTGGGGATTCACGACCTCTGCATGCATCATGGCATTCCCGTGTGGTGCGGCGGCATGCTCGAGAGCGGCGTGGGCCGCGCGTACAACGTCGCCCTCGCATCGCTCCCCAACTTTACCCTGCCCGGTGATCTCTCCCCGAGCCGCCGATATTGGGAACGCGATCTCATCGATCCCGAGTGGACGATGGATAGCGATGGGCAGGTGGAGGTACCGTTGGGGAAGGGGGGAATCGGGGTTGTCCCCGCGCTGGACCGCATCGACGCCCTCACCGTTCGCAAGGAGACAATCTCCGCCCGAGCGTCTGTACGTGCTGGAGCGAACGTCGCATGACGAGCGCGAGCCGCTGGCAGTCCGTGGTGGAGGAGCTGTTCCCGCGCGCGCTGCGCGACCGGCTGGTGGCGCTGCGACGCGCATTGCACGCCGAGCCGGAACTTGCCTTCCAAGAGCATCGCACGGTCGAACGGCTACACGAGGCGCTGTCGTCCCTTGGCGCGCGCGACATCAGGCGTGTGACGGAGACCGGGCTGGTGCTGCGCATTCCCGGCCGCGACCGTTCGGCGCCGACGGTCGCCATTCGCGGCGACATCGACGCGTTGCCGATCCAGGAGCAGACCGGCCTGCCGTACGCATCGCTCGTCCCTGGCGTGATGCACGCGTGCGGGCACGACGTGCACGCCACGTGGGCGACCGGCGCCGCGGCACTCCTGCTCGCGGAACCCGCCCATGGCGACGTCGTCGTCCTGCTGCAGCCCGCTGAGGAGACGGGAAACGGCGCGGCGCGAATGATCGAAGCCGGTGCGCTCGACACCGTGGCCATGATCTTCGGGGGCCATGTCGACCGCCGTTTTCCCGTGGGCCAGATCGTCGCCGATAGTGGTCCGCTGGCGGCGTCGGCCGATTCGTTCGAGATCGTCCTCAATGGTCGCGGGGCGCACGCCGCGCGTCCGCACGAGTCGGTGGATCCTGTCGTCGCGGCGGCGGCGCTCATCACCACCGTGCAGCAGATCGTGGCGCGCCGCCTCAACCCCGCTGATGCGGGCGTGCTGACCGTGGCGACGATTCACGCCGGCATCGCGTCGAACGTCATTCCCGAGAGTGCGCGTATCACCGGGACCATCCGGGCCGTGCGCGCCGAAGCGCGCGCGCTGCTGCGCCGCGAGCTCGAGCGCATCACGGCGGGTATCGCCATGGCGCACGATCTCGCTGCCGCTGTAGAGTTCAGCGAGGGCACGCCGCCGCTCGTGAATACCGACGACGCCACCGGCTTCGCGCGCGAAGCCGTTACCT
>JALYVY010000036.1 GCA_030852985.1 Gemmatimonadota bacterium
GGTTCAAGCCCGGACGCTACACCGAGCGCGCACTTGTCGCGGACATGGCGCCAACGCTCGCCAGTGTGGTCGGCGCACCGCCGACGGAACGCCTGGATGGCCACGTGCTCACGGCGGCGATTGTCGCACCGAACCACCCGTAGGCCGTGGCCGAGCGTCGCGTCAGTGGCTTCTCGGGTCTTCAGCAGGCGTTCGATGAGGTGCGATTTGGTGCCTCGCGAACACTCAACCTGAGGACGTCATTACCGACGGCGAGCGAAGCCGCGCAGCGCGTGGAGAACTGGCTGCGGCAGCATCAAGCGCTCAAGTCGGTTGAGGTTCTCGTCATCACTGGGCGCGGCAATAACAGCGAAGGCGGCGTGTCCGTGGTCCGCGAGGCGGCGATTCGCGTGTTTCACGAAATGCGCCGGAAGAGCGTGATCAAGGACTTCACCGAACATACGGCCGGATCATTTGTGGTCTCGCTTGCGTCGATGTCGGCGGCGGCCAGCACCTCGAAAGCGCGTGAACGCGCGCCGTTACCGCCCCCCGCGTCACCCCCGACGCTCGACACGCTGAGCCACGCGACTCGACAGGAGCTGCGGGTGTTGGCCGAGCGGTCACTCGACGTGCTTGGGGTGCATGAGCGAGGGCCTTTTCTCGAGGACGAGATGCTTCGTCTTTTCGGTATGCTCGCTGGTCGCATCGCGTCAGGTGAAGATCGCGAGCCGGCGCTGCGGCGTGCGATTGCGGCTGCGATGAGCGACTACGACTAGCGCGCATACATTCGCGGGAAAGATGCAACAATCAACCGAAATACCGCATTTACCGCAGAGGACGCAGAGAAATTGCAAAGCCGCAGAGGGCGCAGACAAGTGTCAATGAAGGCCTCGAAAGCAGGCCTCTGCGCTCTCTGCGGCTGTTTCAGTTCTCCGCGCCCTCTGCGGTAATCCTGCAATTGCGGAGCTCCACCCGCAGACGCAGGGAGAATGTGCCAATCGGGCGACAAACGTCGTCGACCTCACGCGACGGCAGTGCGTGAGACAGATTGAAACGCGCGCAGTACCCACCCAACATCTTCCCGCCCGAGACATGTCGTTCAAGCCGCACTTCGTTTTCGCGACGCACGCAGCAATCGCCGTCAGCTTCGCGGCAAGCGCGTCACTTGGCGCTCAAGCGACTCCCGGGTACACGCCCGCGAATGCATCCGCGGAGCGCGCGCTCGAGGCGCAGGCAATCGCGCGGCCGGACGCTTCGCGTGCACGCATGCTCTCGAAGGCGCTCTCCGCGGAAACGCACGTCGCGGGGACGCCAGCGCAGGCGCGCACGCGCGACTATGTCATCGCGCAGATGAAGGCGATGGGACTCGAGACGGAGGTGCGACAGTACGATGTCTTCATTCCGCACCCGACGTCGGTACATCTCTGGCGTGTGTCACCACACGCGAAGGCGCTTTCGCTCGCCGAGCCCCCGGTGGCCGGTGACCCGACGTCGAAGCTGGGTCAGTACCTCACGGTGAATGGTCACAGCGGCGAGGGTGACGTGACTGCCGACGTCATCTACGTGAACTACGGTCTCATCGAGGACTACGCGCGACTCGACTCGCTTGGCATCTCGGTGAAGGGACGCATTGCCATTGCGCGCTACGGCCGCTCCTTTCGCGGCATCAAGGCGCGCGAAGCGGAAAAGAACGGCGCCTCCGCGCTGATTATCTATAGCGATCCGGAACAGGATGGGTATGCAAGAGGCGACGTTTATCCGAACGGCCCGATGCGGAACAAGGATGGCGTCCAGCGGGGAAGCGTGTTCAATGGCGCGGGCGATCCGGCAACGCCGGGATACGCGAGCGTCGCCGGTGCTCCGCGGCTGGCCGAAAGCCAGATGACCATTCCACACATTCCGGTTGTCCCGATTTCGTACGGGAACGCAACCGAGCTCCTGGAAGGCCTCACGGGTCGTCAGGCGCCAGACGGCTGGCAGGGCGGGTTGCCCTTCCGCTATCACGTCGGCCCGGGTCCGGTAAAGGCGCGCATCAAGGTCACGGACGATCGCGCCACGCACGGCACGAAGCCGATCTACGACACCTTCGGCATTGTTCGCGGCAGTGAGTTTCCCAATGAGATCGTGATGGTGGGCGGGCATCGCGACGCGTGGGGTCCGGGCACATCGGACAACGTGAGCGGCACCGTGAGTGTGTTGGAAGCGGCGCGCGCGGTTGCGGAGGCCGTGAAATCAGGGCATCGCCCGAAGCGGACGATCGTATTCGCGACATGGGACGCCGAGGAATGGGGATTGATGGGTTCGTCGGAATATGTGGAGGATGATTCCCTGCGCCTGATGAAAGGTGGAGTTGCCTATCTCAACCAGGATGTCGCCGCGCAGGGCGTGCGATTCAGCGGTGGAGGTTCACCCTCACTGCGTCCAACGCTGCGCGACATTGCCCGGGGCGTTCCAGATCCGAATGGGAAGGGCAGTGTCTACGCGGAGTGGCGACGCGCGGACCGTGTCGCCGAACAAGCCGAGCCGGAAATGGGTGATCCGGGTGGTGGCTCCGACTTCGCAGGGTTTTACAACCACATCGGGATGCCGATCGCCGAGTGGGGATTCGGTGGCCCCGGCGGTATGTACCATTCGCAGTACGACGACTTCGCGTGGATGTCGCGATTCGGTGACTCGACGTATGCGTACCACGCGGCGGCGGCGCGCATTGGCGCGGCGATGCTCCTCCGTCTGGCGAATGCGGACATCCTTCCGTACGACTACGTGGAGTTCGCGCGCACGATGGCGCGCTACATCCCGGCAGTGGACAGTGCGCTTCAGGCGAAGCGGTGGAATGGCAGCACCATGGCGCTCCGGGATGCGATTGCGCGCATGGAGCGGGAAGCATTGGCATTCTCCGCCGCGCGTGATGCCTCGCTCTCCGCGGGCGCTCCGTCGCGCGTGCAGCGCGAGGCGGTAAACGCCGCGCTGCTCCAGGTCGAGCGTGCCCTCGCGCGTCCCGAGGGTCTTCGTACTCGAGCATGGTATCGCAACCTCATCTACGTGGCGGACGAGGACAACGGTTATGCGAACATGGTGTTTCCTTCGGTGAAGGAGGCCATTCGCGCGCGCGATGAAGGACTTGCGACGCGTGAGCTGGCCGACCTTTCGCAACGCTTCGACAAGGCGACACAAGCGCTCGTGACCGCGCGCGTAGCGTTGGGGCAATAGTCGCGATGTTCGTCGGCGTCTCGTACGAATGCGGATGTGTTTACTGTAAGGATGGTCGAGGAGTCGGCCCATGTATTGCGTCGCCGCATTGGGTCAGGTCCAGGAAGAGATTAGGGTGAGATGCACGTACCGAGTGAACTGATGGTGGGCCGGTTATCCAGGGACGAGCGCATCGCGATCGCATCGTATGCGGCGCGCGCATCATGGCCGGAAGGATTCCAGATCTACGAACGTGGCGCGACCGCTGACGGCGTGTTCGTCGTGGTCAGCGGATGCGTGGTCCTCCGGAGCCGCGTTCGCGCTGGTCGCGGGTTCGTGCCCTGGGTTGCAACGGTCGGTGAAACATTTGGCGCAGAAGGCCTCGCCACCAATGCCGTTTACGCGACCGACGCCCGCGCCGACGAGGAGACTGAAACCCTCTACCTGAGCACGACGAAGCTGCGCGCGTTCGTGCGCGAGCAGCCATCACAGGCACTCTCGCTCATCGGCCAGGTCATGGGGGAGCGCGTCTCCCTCCTCGAGAAGCTTCGTGAGCTCACCACGCTCTCCGTAGAGCAGCGGCTGCTTGCGTCTCTTCGCCGGATGGCCACCCACGTCGGGTTTCTGGATCCGAAAGGCCGCATCGAGCTTTCCTCGTCGCGCTATCGGTTGCTCTGCGAACTCGTCGGCGCCACGCGCGAATCTGTCTCACTGGTGCTTGGCCGACTCACCGGCGAAGGGCTGGCCGAACGCGTGGGCAGCACGCTGTACGTGCAGCCATCGCAGCGCTTGTTCGATCGACTGAGCGGCGGCGCAGAAGCGAGCCTGCTCAGGCAGTCCCTGGCACAGGCGTTGGGCGAAAAGTCGGCCGCGCCCGTCGAGCTACAGTAGGTCCATCGCCACTTCGCTGCGGATCCGTTGATGAGCCGCGTTGAAAAACGTGCGCAACGTTCCGTCCTTAATATTCCTCGAGTCACCTACTCGAGATCGGATGCACGCCGCTGGCCCTCCCTTGTCTCCCGATGAGCTTCAGCGCTACCACCGCCAGCTGATCCTCCCCAACATCGGCGAAGCCGGCCAGCGTCGGCTCGCTGGCGCGCGCGTCCTCCTCGTCGGCGCGGGCGGGCTCGGCTCTGCGGTGGCTCTGTATCTCGGCGCAGCGGGTGTGGGCCACATCGGGATCATCGACGAGGACCTCGTCGAGCTCAGCAACCTGCATCGTCAGGTGCTCCACGGCACACGCGACATTGGGCGCCCGAAGGTGGCATCGGCGGAAGAGACGCTGCGAGACCTGAATCCCCACGTGGAGGTGGCGCCGATCCATGCCCGGCTGTCGAGCGCCAACGCACTGGAGCTGTTCCGCTCGTACGATATCATCGTCGACGGTTCGGACAACTTTCCAACGCGGTATCTCGTCAACGACGCGTGCGTGCTCCTTGCGAAGCCGTGCGTTCACGCGAGCATCTCCCGCTTCGATGGTCAGGCCTCGGTGTTCGCTGATCCCGATGGTCCCTGCTACCGGTGCGTATTCCCCGAGCCGCCAGCACCCGGTTCAATCCCGACCTGCGCTGAAGGCGGCGTGTTTGGCGCGCTCCCCGGAATGCTCGGTACCATCCAGGCGACGGAAACCATCAAGCTCATCACTGGCGTCGGGGAAACGCTCGTGGGTCGGCTGTTGCTCGTGGACGCGCTCCGAATGCGGTTCCGCACCATCGAGCTCGAGAGAAATCCAGCCTGCCGCGCATGCGGAACTCACGAGATCACGAAGTTGATCGACTACGACGCGTTCTGCGGCATTGCCGTCGTAGACAATCGAGGAGAGGCCGCGGTCGGCGACGACCCCGACGTGGGTGAGGACGAGATCACGCCGCGACGTTTGAGTGCTCGCCTCCGCGCGGGAGAGTCGATCACGGTCCTCGACGTCCGCGAAACCTACGAATGGGCCATTGCACGACTCCCGGAGGCGCGACTCATCCCGCTGGGCTCACTGCCGCGTGCGGTGCATTCGCTCGACAAGTCCGCCGAGATCGTTGCCTATTGTCACCATGGAACGCGCAGCGCCGCCGCTGTCGCGTGGTTGCGGGACCAGGGCTTCGCACACGTGTCGAATCTCGTGGGAGGCATCGATCGCTGGAGCCTCGAGGTGGACAACTCCGTGCGCCGGTACTGATCGCGTGTCTTCACACGAGCCGGCGTGATTCCACTCCTCATCGGCGCGGCGACGGCCGGCGCACTGGTCGCGTTGAACAGACGCCGGATGGCGCGCGCCGTGGAAGCAGGGTACGCCGCGCGCTTCCCGCTCGACGCCAATGGCGTGGCGAATGGCGCCGAGGGGTTCGTGCTTCCGGGAACGACAGGGCGGGGACTGCTCTTGCTCCACGGATCCGGCGACTCCCCGCAGTCGCTACGCTATCTCGCCGACGCCCTGCATGCGGCGGGGTACGAGGTGAGTGCCCCCCTGCTTCCTGGCCATGGTCGCTCGCCCCGGTCATTCGCGGACGCAACGGCTGCCGATTATCGAGCGGCTACGGCGAGCGCGCTCGCCGCCGTCATGAACCGCAATGCATGGACGGGCGTGATTGGCCTGTCGATGGGGGCCGCGCTGGCAGTGGAAGCGGTAAGTGCGTCGAGCCACGCGCGGGTGCTCGTGCTGCTTGCGCCCTACATGATCCCGACTCCTTCGGTGAGAATCGCGAGCAAGGCCGCGCTCGTGTGGAGTCCCTGGAGCCGGTACCTGCGCGGGCGAGGAGAGGGGTCGGTACACGATCCGATTGCCCGCAACGAGAGCAGGGCGTACGGAACCTTCTCGAAGGAAGCGTTAGGCGCCCTTGTCGCCACCGCGAACGCGGGCTATCGCGCGTTGGGGCGCATCACTGTTCCCACGCTCGTCATCAACTCCCTTGCCGACAACCGGATCCCTCGCCCAGAAGCCGAGCAGGTGTTGCGCGCGATCAAGGCACCCCTGGAAGAACACTGGCTGGAGGGGTGTGGCCACATCATTACGGTGGATTACTGCAGGGCCGCGGTCGCGAAGCTGGTGCTGGCATTCCTCGCGCACCACGCCGGCTGATCGCCGGCGGGCACGCCAAGCAGAGGAATCCGTCAGCTGGTGACGCGGTCCACGATGTTCTCGCCGAGCTCCTTCGCCGCGTCCACTCCCTGATTCACGGCGGACTGCGCCTGTTCCACCACGCCCGTGGCCACGCGCTTCACGCGATCGACGATCGAGGTTGACTTCGCCGCGCGCTTCCTGGCGGGAGACTTCTTCGCGGGAGACTTCTTCTCCGCGCTGCGGGTCACGGCCGCCTTCTTCGCGGCCGTCGAGCGCTTGGCAGCGCCAACGTTGCGTGTCGCCGCGCCCTTCTTCGCGGCCGTCGAGCGCTTGACGGCGCTCTTCTTACGCGTGGCCGCGCCCTTCCTGGCGGACGTCGAGCGCTTGGCAGCGCCGGCTTTCCGAGGGGCGGCCGCCTTCTTGGCGCCCTTCTTCGCCCCACTCTTCTTCTTGGCTGCGCCCTTCTTCGCGCCACTCTTCTTAGCGCTGCTCTTCTTCGCCGTGCTCTTCTTCGTCGCACTGCGCTTGGTGCCGCGCCCCTTTTTCTTAGCTGCCATTGCTGCGTCTCCTCTACCGGAAAGTGGCCGTCAGTGCTGCGCGAATCATTTGATGTCGCTGGCAAGTTTCGAGCGCAATGACGCGTCCGGCGGACTTGCTGCCGCGTGCCTGTGACTGCATTCGCTGCTGCATCATACTGCATTCGCGCGAAAGCGCGACGATCACTGCGGACCTACGGCGGCAAAGATGGCGATGTGCGGGCCAATCGGCCAGCAGCAATTGCAGTCGAACGCACTCGCTTCACCGTGGCGTGGCGCTGTTCAACGGCGGCCACTGGACCTTGTTGGAGAAGGGCCGGCCAAAGACCGCGTCGAGCGACGCGCCGGGATTCGCGGTGCGGACGACGACGTCGAGTGAATCGCCCAGACGAAGTGTGCGCGAGAAGTCGCGATATCGCGCGTAGGAGTGAAAGAAGCCCAATGGCCCCGGTCGTGTCAGTCGTCCGAGCAGGATGTCTGGCAGCCCGATGATGTGGTACGCATAGAAGGCATTGAGGGTGCGAAGGCGCGGCAGGTCGCTCTCGATGATTCCATGCGGGAGTGATCCGTGCTTGCCCCACTGCACGTCAATGGCGGGAGTACCGCGGTTGGTCCAGTCGGCGTGAAGGACATCCCCGTGCCAATAGGTCCAGAGGTCAGTCGGTGCGCCGGTCGTGTCGTACCC
Organism: Gemmatimonadota bacterium; assembly: GCA_030852985.1. Classification (GTDB taxonomy): domain Bacteria; phylum Gemmatimonadota; class Gemmatimonadetes; order Gemmatimonadales; family Gemmatimonadaceae; genus AG11. The sequence goes on from JALYVY010000036.1 coordinate 7,442, forward strand.
GACCCACGCAACCTCCTCGTCGGTCGGGACGGTGAAGGGGATCCAGGCGCCGTGGACGTCGTCGCGCCAGAGCAGGTGATACGCGATTACCCGACGCGTGGGATGGACCACCGCCACCGCTCGGCTGAGCGGGAACATCTCGTCCACCTGGAGGTAAAGAATGGGTGCCAGTGCGCGTGCGAGCACCGCGTAGTGATCAGCGGAATCGAGCGCGCTCGGTACAACGGCAGGGCGGGGGGGAATGTGCGCATGGGGTCCGCAGGCGGAGACCAGGCACAGGCCGACGAGGGCCACACTCCGGAGGTTAATTCGCAAGACGATGCCCCACTGTGCTTTAGGCCCTTTGAGGGTTACTATTCGTCGAGGCGTCCCGGAGCCTCGATATGTCCCGGGTCTGGACGAAATCATTCTGGAGGGGACTTATGCGCAAGCCGCGACCGGCTACGTATAACCCAGTGCAAGCGCTTCACCTGATTGCGAACGACCGGAATGGCTCGCCCTTGAGCTGTCCCTCCTGCTCGGGTCAGATCGAACGCACGCCCGACGACTTTCCACCGCCTCCGCGCTCGCAGGTAACTCTGCAGTGTCGCGAGTGCGGACGCGTAGCGCGCTACATCGCGGGCGCTGCCTAGGCACACTGGTGGTGGCTTTACCTCACCCACAACACGGGGCCAGTCATTGGCCCCGTGTTGCGTTTCCGGCGGCAAACGCGCGCTTGGAAAGCCAGCTCAGCCTAGCGCGGTGAACATGTGCACAAAACTTGCCCGTTACGAGGCTTACGTCCCGCCTCGGGGCTCGGCTTGGTGTGGCTCAGTGGGGCATCGCACGATCGCGCGGACAGCGGGAGCAAAGTCGCTTCAGGACCGCATGGTCAGGGTTCACAGTATCGGTTCGAGGTACAGTTCATGTCACGCATCAACGGCACGGTCAAGTGGTTCAATGACGCGAAGGGCTTCGGCTTCATCTCGCGCGAAGGCGGTCCGGACGTCTTCGTGCACTTCAGCGCCATTCAGGGGAACGGCTTCAAGTCGCTGGCCGAGGGGGACAAGGTGGAGTTCGAAATCGTCCAGGGTCAGAAAGGACCCCAGGCGGCGGACGTGACCAAGCCCGAGTGACCCCGCCGGCGTACGCATGCTGACTCAGCTCGCACTGTGGAACGCCCCGGCCCAAAGGTCGGGGCGTTCTCGTTTCATCCAGGTTCGCCATGCGCTATTGCCCGGTCGAAGCGTCCGCCAAGAGATGGTGATGTCATGCGGCATCGATCACACCACACGAGGAACTGGCCCATGAGCTCCGCACACTCACAAGCCGACAAGCCCGCCGACGTGGAGGCACAGCTTGCGCGCATCGAGCGCGATGGGGGAACGGGCGACATCACCTTTGGACGTGCCGGAGCGCTTCACGTCTCGAGCCTTGGCAAGCCATACTTCAAGAACGGCGTCACGAAGGGCGCGCTGATGCGCTACTACACGCATGTATGACCGCACTCGCGCCGCATGTGCGTGATAGGCCGCTGGTGTTGAAGCGATACCCGGATGGCGCCAGCGGACCGATGTTCTTCCAGCAGAACGCGGGTGAGCACGTTCCGGGCATCGTTCGGGTAGAGACCGTCGACACGCGTGACGAGGGCCCCAAGGTGCGCCTCGTGGGCGGAGACCTGGCCACCATGCTCTATATCGTGCAGATCGGTTCAATCGAAGTGCATCCGTGGCTCTCGCGTGTCAACAATGTCGATGCGACTGACCGGTGCCTCATCGACCTCGATCCCGGCGACGACGTGCCATTTCCCCAGGTGGCCGCCCTCGCCCGGGACCTCCTTGGCATCATCGACGCGTGCGGATTGAAGGCCGGCGTAAAGACGTCAGGCTCCAGCGGAATTCACCTCGTCATCCCGCTTCCCGCTGGGGTGACCTATGACACGTCCGCCGAGTTGGCGATGCTGGTGGCGCGCGTGGTTGCAATGAGTCAGCCCGAACGCGCGACGGTGGAACGATCACTGAGCGCGCGTCCGACGGGAACGATTTATGTAGATCCCATGCAGAACGCACGCGGCAAGAGCATGGCCTGCGCATACAGCGTGCGGGCGGAGGAAGGAGCGCCCGTGTCCGCGCCTCTGCGCGCGCGCGAGTTGACGTCGCGTCTTCGACTCGCGGCGTTCACGGTGAAGTCCATGACGAGGCGCGTGTCACGGATGGGTGATCTCTGGGGCGAAGCGATGACGCCGGCACCCACCAAGCGGACAATCGCCAGGGCGATGCAGGCGCTGGCAGGGATGCTCGACGACGCGCCCGTGGCGACGCTGCCGAAGCGCGGCCAGAAACGACGGAGGAGCAGGGGGTAGGAATGTCGCAATCGTCGCACGATGCGCAGGACGAGCCTCGAGGCGCTGTCCTCACCGATCCCGTCTACCCTCGGCCCATGCCGGGAGGTGGGTACGTACGTGCGGAGCTCCTGGTCTGTCAGCCGGCCGATGTCCCGGGGGCGCTTCTCCGCGGCCGCGTGGTGATGGAGCGCCGGTCGTATGTGCCTCCGTCGGCGGACGAGGCGGAGTTGGTGGTCGACGAGGTGGAGGGAAGCAGCCAGGACACGGTCATCGCGGAGCTCGTGCGCATTGCTCGCGACAATGCGGCGATTGCACGAGGGGTGTTACGCCAGACATCGTCGCACCCGCGCGCTGAATAGCGCTACTGTCCCGCAGCCCGCAGTGGCATCTCGAGCTGGCGCTCGGTGCCGGCGCGATCCGCGGCCGACGTCTCCGAGTGTGCCGCGGCGGGGCGTGCGCCGAGCAGGTGGAGGGTCTGGTGGTAGAAGTGGAGGGTCTGGACGGGGGCACGGAGGCTGTCCGGACCTGAGCGCGCGATCGAATAGCCCTCTTCGCGGACGCGCCGGGGAAGGGCGCGTGCGAGAGGGTGGCGCAGCAGGCGCCTGATCTCGGTCCCGTTGCGCGCCAGGAGTGCGGCGCATAGTCCGTCCAGATAGTCGAGCATCCCTCGCCCCGATGTTTGGACCTAAAGAACATATTGCGACTAATGTGCCCAGCGCAATAGGCGGTTTGTATCCATCGGGTGACGATCGGGGCAGGTCTACTCGGTGAAGAGGTCGAAGCGCACGCCACGGCGTGCGCCCCGCCGCTTCTTCGGGGCGTAGCGAAAGAGTTGCGCGGGTCGTCCGCGCCCCTCGCTGCGCCACTCGTCGGTGGGCTCGACGAGGTAGCTCGCCTGCAGCGCGCGCCGAAAGCTCGCCTTGTGCAGCCGGCGGGAGAGCAGGAGTTCGTAGACCGACTGGAGCTCGCTCAACGTGAAGGTCTGCGGCAGGAGGCGAAACGCGAGCGGCGACTGATCCACCCGTTGGCGAACGACGGCCGCGGCGCGGTCGACGACCATTCGATGCCGCGGCGCCAGCGTCGGAAGCGACGCGAGCGGAAACCACTCTGCATCCTCACGCGGTGAGCCCTCGCCCGCGGGCGACAAGGCGGCGATACCGACGGACACCTCCGCCTCGCCTGGATGACGGCGCGAATCGCTCAGTGTACCAACCTGCTCGAAGAACGCAGGCGTGGTGCCAAGCACCGCGGTGGTGATGCGAGCAGCCGCTTCCTCGAGTGCTTCCCCGGTGAGTGGCGCATCCCACGGCAATGACCACCGCTCGCGACCGCCCGCGGGAGAGCGAACCAGGAGAGCGGCAAGCGCATCGGATCTGGGGGAGAGCACCACGACGTCAACGGCGAGCGTCGTCCGGCGTACAGCTGGCTTCATCGGGACGACAGGGCGGTCACGCATGTGTGGCGCGAATTAGTAACAATTCGGCACCAATGTCAAGTGTATGAATTTTAGCGATGTCGGAACGCATGACCGAGGCGCACCCATCGCCTCCCCACCATTCCATGCGCGCCGCAGACTCGGCACGCGCCCAACCTGATCGAGCGATGCAAAAGCTCGCCATCCCAGCCGGGCGCCGCATGCACACACGTTCGCATGCGGATTAGTAGCACTGTGATTCTAAACGCATTCCCGCGTGTTGCGTGATATACGGGAATTCATTTGCCGAGTCAACGGACGATATAACCGAATGCCGTAGCGTCGTGCGCACCTACAAGTGTAGCGACCCCGCGACACCCACCATGCCACACCGATCGACAGTCGTTCTCACTGTTCACGATTATGCAACAGACACGCATGCTCACCGCGGAATGGTGATGATGCTCGGGCATCACGCGTGATCGCACTCACCAAGTCACGGTGTGAGCGGCGCACTCGATGGTGGCATCGCCTCTCGATGAAGTCCCGTGCCGTACGGCGCAACTGACGGGATGCTGATTGGAAGCTGCCCCGTGATTGGAGCAAGGCCAAGCATGCCGCGCGCGGCGGCGCGCTGTGACAACGGTGATGAGCTCCATGCTTCGAGGAACACCGGCGTTGACGGAAGACCCAACGGCAGATACGGGTTCGCAAAGGAAACCAGAACCACTGTCCGGCCGCTCTTCTGCAATGCGTCGATCAGCTCGGGCAACCCGCCGGTCGCGGCCATTGTTGCGGTGCTCGTACTCGCGCCAAAGTACGACGAGACGATCACGACATCAGCACCCTGCGCCGCACGCATCGCGTTGTCCACCATCGCCGGCACGAGCCTCGGCGTGGGACTCGCCACGTACGTGCCAGTTCCGCCTGCTGCGGCACCCGCGGTCGCGTCAAACACGACCTCCGGCGTCATGACTTGTGTAACGAGTTGCGGAAACATCCGCTGCAGCTCGGCGTTGAACGCGAGCCCCGCGCTAAGATCCGCGCGAGGTGCGATGCTCAGGCTGACGAGCCGGGTTGTACGGGGTAGGCGGCCGAGCGGCAGCAAGCTGAGCGAATCACGCACGAGTGTGATGGCGCGCTCGGCGGCCATGCGGGCGGGTACGAGATTGGCGCTGTCGGCGACGATGTCGCGCACACGCTCGACGTCGACGAAGCGATTGCGATCAAGTCCCAGGCGATGCTTGGCCATCAGCAGGCGGCGAACTGAGGAATCCACTCGCGCTTCCGTAAAGCGCCCCGCGCGCACACCGGAGACAACGGCATCGATCGCGACGGGAACGTCCGTCGGCATCAGCAGCACATCGTTGCCGGCGGCCACGGCGAGTTGCGTCACCTCAGCCATTGTCGCCTTGCCGAGCACGCCGTTCATGTCGAGGGCATCGGTGACGAGGATACCTCGGAAGCCCATCTGATTGCGCAGCAGCCCAAGCATGATCGTGGGGCTCAGCGTTGCCGCCGTGCGATTCGTGTCGAGGGCCGGCACGTAACCATGAAAGGTCATGACGCCTGCGACGCCTGCACGCACCGCTGCGCGAAATGGAACGAGCTCCACGCTGTCGAGCCGCGCACGCGACGCGTCAACGCGCGCGAGCTCGAGATGCGAGTTCTGCTCGGTGTCGCCGTGACCGGGAAAGTGCTTCGCGGTCGCGAGCATCCCGTTCTCCTGGATGCCGCGAATGAAGGCAGTTCCCATCCGCGCCACGAGCTGCGGATTTTCCCCGAACGAACGCGCGGCGATGACGGGGTTCTTCGGATTGTTGTTGACGTCGAGCACGGGAGCGAACGCCATGTGAATGCCAAGCGCGCGTCCCTCGAGCGCCGTCACGCGTCCCATCTCGTAGGCAAGCGCGGTGTCACGCGTGGCACCGAGTCCCATCTGATACGGGAATGCGGTGGCGCCGCCAAGGTCGATCGCGTTCGGGATGAAGTAGCCACCACGCGCGCGAAATGCGGCGCCTGTCTCGAGGTCCGCACCAATGATCAACGGCAACGAGGCCGCGCGCTGGAGCGCATTCGTCTTGACGGCGATGTCGATCGGGCCACCGACCGACATGATGGCGCCCCCGAGCTTCTGCTCGCGAATCAATCGCTCGACCCGTGTCCAGGCCGCATTATCGCTTGCGGTGTAGTCGCCGAGTATCCAGGGCCACACCATCTGTGCGGCCTTGTCGCGGAGCGGCATGGTGGCGAGGACGGAATCGGCCCACGCGGTGTCGGACGCGACGGACCGCGGGGTGCTGGCCTGCGATGTGGTGGCCTGCGTGGTGGCGCACGATGAGAGCACGACGGCAGCGACTGCCAGCGACGTGAGGTGGCCGAGCATGCTGCCAGAGTGCTTCACCATGCGATTGTCCCCTGTTTCGAGGTATCCACGTCCTCCTCGCCGCCTTTCTTGAAGAGGAAAGCTTCCATGTTCTTGGTAAGGAAGCTTCGTGCCTGCGGATCCATGACGTTGAGACCGTAATGGTTGATCAGCATGGTCTGCTGTTTCAGCCAGAGTCCCCAGCAATCGGTGCAGATGTCCTGAAGGACGCGCGCACCGATGGCGCCGGGAAAGGGCTGCCGCTCGAATCCCGCGCGGGTCTGGCCGCATCGAGAACAGGCTACTACTGCAGGCATGGGATACCTCTCGGGTCAGACCGTCTGACTGTCAGACTTCAGTCACGGCGAGTTCGTCGCGACGCTTCGCGGCCGAGCCGTAATTCCGTGCATATTCGATCTTCGCGAGGCCGATCAGCTTCAATGCGCGAATGTAGACCCAGCCAATGTCGAGCTCGAACCAACGGGCCTTGAACGTCGCGCTCTTCGGGTCTGCATGGTGGTTGTTGTGCAGCTCCTCGCCGCCGAGCCAGATGGCGATGGGCGAGATGTTCCGGCTCTCGTCCTTCACCTCGAAGTTGCGATAGCCGAGCGCGTGGCCGATGCCGTTGATGACGCCGGCGGCCCAGAGCGGGATCCAGAGCATCTGTACCGCCCATACAGCCGGGCCGGCGAACAGCCCGAAGAGGTAGACGTCGATGGCAAGCATCAGCACTACGCCCATGGAGCTGAACGGCGTGAGGAGATGGCGCTCGAGCCAATCGTTCGGCGTTCCCTTTCCGTACTTCTCGAGCATGCCGGGCTGCTTCACCGCCTTTCGATAGTAGAAGGCGCCCTTCAACATGATCTCGCGCAGGCCTTCCATGACGGGGCTGTGCGGATCGCCTTCCCGATCGGCGAAAGCGTGGTGCTTCCGGTGGCACGCGACCCATTCCTTTGTGACGATGGCCGTCGTGAGCCACAGCCAGAGTCGCATGGGAGTCGCGGCGATGGCATGCAGCCGAACGCCGCGGTGCGTCTGGGCGCGATGGAGAAACAGCGTGACGCAGACGTTCGTGATGTGACCTGCCACGACGACGAAGAGGACGGGCATCCACCAGCGATGCGCCCAAGCGCCAAATTCCGGCATCAACAGACTCCCAAATCTCGTGATCCTTCAGTGACTTCGGCGAACCGCACCACGCGTCGGCACGCAGAAGTGCAACGCCGCCGTCAGGGCGGCACCGTACGTGGACTCGCAATCTAGCCAGTTCCGCGGAGACGGACCAAGGAGCACGCACATTCCACCGCCGGATCGATGGGCGATGTCCCGGCTTGTGGCTTCCACCCTTGCTCTGGCGGAGCGCACTTCGTACCCTCCCCGCCACATGCAACGACGCACTACCCACTCCGCGAGAGCAGCGGCCGCGCCAAGCGTGGAAATGCCGCGCACGACACCGCCACTGCGCACGGCAACACAAGCGACCTCCATCGGCACACGCCGGCTTGCCCAGCGCACGGGCGGAGATCGAGAGGACTTTCACCGCTCATTTCCGCGCAAACTCGTGGTGGGTGCACTCGGGTTAGGCTCCTACCTCGGCGACTGCACTGACGACGAGGACGAGCGATACCGAGTGGCGCTGCGCGAGGCCATCTCGCTCGGCGTCAACATGCTCGATACCGCGAGCAACTACCGGTGCCAGCGCTCGGAGCGCGTCGTTGGTCATGCCGTGGTGGAGGCCATCGCTGCGGGCGAAGTGCGGCGCGACGAAGTGCTCGTGTGTTCCAAGGGAGGATACGTCGCACTGGAGGGGGAGCCTCCGGCATCACGCGAGGCGTACGACGACTGGCTGCAGGAAAACCTGTTTGGTCCCGGGATCCTGACGCCGAACGACCTCGCGCGCGGTGGACACTCATTGACACGAGGCTTTCTGGCGCACCAGCTCGAGCAGAGTCGAAGGAACCTGGGTCTCAAGACCATCGACCTGTACTACCTGCACAATCCAGAGGAGCAGTTGCTCAACCTGGATCGCGATGCGTTCCGTGCGCTCATGCACGACGCCTTTGCGCTGCTCGAGGAGCGGGCGCTTGCGGGCGACATCGCCGCCTATGGGTGTGCAACGTGGCTTGGCTTTCGGATGGGTCCGGACCATCGGCAACACATCTCACTCGCCGATCTCATGACGATCGCGCGCGACGTGGGGGGCACGACGCATCACTTTCGCGCCATTCAGCTGCCGGTCAGCCTGGCCATGCCGGAAGCGGCGCGCGTTCCAACGCAACGACTCGGACGCAAGCTCGTTCCCTTGCTGGAGGCGGCCGACGCGCTCGGCGTGGGCGTGGTGGCGAGCGCGCCGTTGATGCAAGGTCGGCTGGCCGACAACCTTCCGGCGGAGATGCACGCGCTGTTTCCGTCGTGCTCGACGGATGCCCAACGGGCGCTGCGATTCGCGTCGGCGCTTCCAGGCGTGGCGACGGTGCTCGCCGGCATGCGGAACGTGGAGCACGTGCACGAGAACATCGCGGCCTGGAACCATCAGCTACCGGCCTGACGCGCGGTGAGTCGCGCCTCGCGCATCGAACCCGGACCGCATCACGCCCCTGGCGGAGGATTCCGCAACCCGTGGCCTGACAGTCTCGTTCCGGGCCCGGGTGCGCTGATTCGAATGCTCTTCGAGCGTCGTGATACGGAACGCCGGGCGCCGACTCCGCAGCGGGGCTCCTTTCCGACTGCGACGCCGGACATCGTGCGGCCACGCGCCGCCGCAACCGTCAACAGCGCCACGTGGATCGGACACTCGACCGTCCTGCTTCAAATGGGCGGGATCAACGTGATCACCGACCCTGTGTTCAGCGCGCGCGCGTTCCCGGTGCAGTTCACCGGGCCGCAGCGTGTGATGGCGCCGGCGATGCGCCTGGAAGCGCTCCCGCCGATCGATGTCGTGTTGCTCTCGCACAGCCACTACGATCACTTCGACAAGCCGGCCGCAAAATGGCTCGCGCAACACCATCCCGATGCGACGTGGGTCGTGCCACTCGCGCTGGGCAGGTATGCGCGTGGATTCGGGGTGCGGAACGTCATCGAGGTCGACTGGTGGGAACGTGTCGAGGTGAAGGGACTCTCCGTGACGGCGACTCCCGCGCGGCACTTCAGTGCGCGGCGCTTCTGGGATCGCAACAAGACCCTGTGGTGCGGTTACGCCCTGGAGATGAACGGACACCGCGCGTACTTCGCGGGAGACACTGCATACCACCCTGAGTTCACGGCCATTGGGGAGAAGCTCGGCCCGTTCGATCTCGTGATGATGCCGGTTGGCGCGTATGATCCCCGCTGGTTCATGCATGTGGTGCACGTGGATCCCGAGGAAGCGGTGCGCGCGTTGACAGACATCGTCGCTGGCGGGACCGATGCGCCGCTTCCGCTTACGCTCGCGATTCACTGGGGCACGTTTCGTCTTACGTCGGAAGCGATGGACGAACCACCGCGCCGAGCGGCCGCGCGATGGCGGGAAGCGGGGCTGGAGCCTGAGCGGCTGTGGGTGGCGGCGTTTGGGGAGACCCGCCGGTGGTGACCGAGGCCAACGGATCGTTATAGTGTGAGTGGCGGGTTGAGTACACTGCCATCACCAGGTGCTCGCGGCCCTCTTCGACGGCCGCGATTTTCTTGACCGCATACGAGCTCGCGATGCCGCCGTCGTCCACAACCGTCACGGTGCACAAGTTCGGGGGCGCCGCGCTGGCTGATGCGACGGCAATCCTCAACGTGGGTGACCTGCTCGTCGCGCAATCGCACGAGCTGCGTCAGGTGGTCGTGCCGTCCGCACTCCAGGGCGTGACGAACCAGCTGATCGAGGCGCGGGATCTCGCGGCGTCCGGCGACTTGCGTGCGGCGCGCGCCATGGCGGAGCGGCTTCGTGCACGGCATCGGCAGGTCGCGCTTGGCGTCCTGGGTGCGGGCGCGACGGCCGAAGCGCGCGACCGGCTCCTCACCACGATCGATGCGTCGTGCGACGAGCTGCACGTGCAACTCGGCACCATGCATGGCCTCGACGGCAGCAGCTCCGTTTCCGATGCGGTGCTCGCGCACGGAGAGCGCCTGGCCGCCCAGATCGTCAGTGCGATGCTTCGTCAGCGTTCGGTGACGTCCGTCGTGGTCGATGGCGCGGCGGTCGTGCACACGGATAGTCGACATGGGAATGCCGCGCCCGATCTCGCGCGCACGGATGCGGAAGCGCCGCGCGTGATCGAGGCGGCGTTCGCGAACGCGCGGGTCGTCGTCGTGCCGGGGTTCATCGGTGTGAGCGACTCCGGTGACGTGGTGACACTCGGCAGGGGCGGATCGGATCTCACGGCGGCCATCCTCGCGCGCGCCATGCAGGCGCGGGAGGTCACGCTCTGGAAGGATGTTCCTGGCTGCATGACGGCTGACCCGCGCATCGTACCCGAAGCGCGCGTGGTTCCGCTGCTCGACGCGCGCGAAGCATCGGAGCTTGCCTACTACGGCGCGAAGGTGTTGCATCCACGAACGCTGCTGCCGCTTCGGGTCGGGACAACGCTGCGCCTTCGTCCATTCGCTGACCCCACGGCTGCGGGTACGACGATCGTTGTTGGGCGTACGGCGCGCGGCGCGCCCGTGCGCGCGATCTCCGGCATCTCCGACCAGGCGCTCGTCACCGTGAGTGGCACCGGGATGCTTGGAGTGCCAGGCGTTGCGGCGCGCGTGTTCGGTGCGCTCGCCCACTCGCGCATCTCGGTGTCGATGATCTCGCAGGCATCGTCGGAGCAATCGATCTGCTTCACCATCCCAGCGGATCGCGCCCGCGAGGTAGAGGCGCTGCTTCGCGAGGCGTTCGCGCTGGAGTTGGAGCGTCGGGAAGTGGAGGAGATCAGCGTGCGGGCGGGGCTGACTACCATTGCCGTGGTGGGATCCGGCATGGCGCGTACCCCCGGCATCGCCGCGCGCATCTTCAATGCGGTTGCGCACGCGGACGTCAACATCGTCGCCATTGCGCAGGGCGCCTCGGAGCGAAATGTTTCGTTCGTCGTCGACGCGAAGGAAGCGACTGCGGCCGTCCGTGCCGTCCACGGCACGTTCCGGCTCGACAAGGTTGGTGGTGGTCGCGCCTCGCGCCGCACGGAGGCGGTGGACATCGTGCTGCTCGGCATGGGCCGCGTGGCACAGGAGCTCGTGGCGCAATTCACGGCGCTCGGCGCGCAACGCGCCAGCGTCATGCGCATTGTCGGGGTCATCGATCGCAGTGGATATGTGTTCCAGCAGCGCGGCCTCACCAGCAGGCAGCTCGGGGAGCTCGTGCGCCGCAAGCAGGTGGGCGCGGAGTTGAAGGACGTGTCGGGCGGACGCGCTTCGTCGGCCGTGGCTGCGGTGAACTTCATGGCGACGCACGCGCTGCACCGACCCGTGCTCGTGGACGTTGCGAGCGGCGATACCTCGCTGGCGCTCACCAGCGCGATAGCACACGGCATGGACCTCGTGCTCGCGAACAAGGTGCCGCTCGCCTCCTCGATGTCGGCGTCGCGCGCGATTCTTCAGGACGCGCGCGTTGGCGGCCGGCGTGTGCTGCACGAGGCGACGGTGGGGGCTGGCCTGCCCGTCATCGATACGCTCCAGCAGCTCAGCGCCTCGGGCGATCGTGTCGACAGCGTCGATAGCTCTCCCTCTGGCACGATGGGATTCCTGTTCAGCGAGATGGGGCGTGGACGGAAGTTTTCCGAGGTCGTGCGCGATGCGATGGCGCGTGGCTATACGGAGCCCGATCCGCGCGACGACCTGTGCGGACTGGACGTTGCCCGCAAGGGCCTGATCCTCGCCCGCATGCTCGGCTACGCGGGCGAGATGGCGGACGTGAGCCTCGAATCGCTGGTGCCCGATGCGTTGCGCGATGTGTCACCAGTTGAATTCCTGGAGATGCTGCCGAGCTGCGATGGCGATTGGGAACGGCGAGTGGCGGAGGCGAGATCGCGTGGCGAAGTGCTGCGGTATCGCGCGCGCGCCACACGTGGCGGCGTACGGGTGGGCCTCGCGAGCGTGCCCGTGGGGAGCGCGCTGGCCTCGCTCGACGGCACGGACAACCTCTTCGTATTCACGACCTCGCGGTACCGCGCACGACCGCTGGTGGTATCAGGGCCCGGCGCTGGGGTGGCGGTGACCGCAGCGGGGGTGCTTGGCGACGTGCTCCGACTCACGGCGACGTGAGCGCCGATCGGCGATACCGGGCGACGTCGCCCGGAGGCATTGGCAACCTCGGTCCGGGGCTGGACGTACTCGGCTGCGCCATCGCGGGGGCGCGCGATGAAGTGACCGCGCAGTGGTGGGAGGTGCCTGGCGTCACCGTGCTTGAAGCGGGTCATCCGGACCTTTCGACGTCGCCGGAGCGGCATACGTCGGCGATCGCCGCGGGAGCGGTATTGCGGCTCGCGAAGGCAATGGGTTTGTCGATCGCTGCGCCGGGCGTGGCGCTTACGGTGCGCAAAGGGTTGCCTCTTTCGGGAGGCCAAGGAGGGAGTGCCGCCTCTGCGGTGGCGGGTGCGGTCGCGACGGCCGCGCTACTAGAAGCTATGTTTAATACTGCGCAACTACTGGAATGCTGTCTCGTTGCTGAGGCAAAAGTGGCAGGCAAACACCTCGATAATCTCGCACCCGCACTGCTGGGAGGAATCGTGCTGGTACGGTCCATGGAGCCGGTAGATCTTGTGCGACTCCCGGTGCCGACCGGCCTTCGGCTGGTCATTGTGCATCCGGCGCAACGGCTGTCGACTTCCACGTCGCGGCGCGCGCTTCCGGACGTCGTCGCGCTCTCGGCGGTAACGCACCAGTTGGCGCAGGTGGCAGCGATGGTAGCGGCGTGCTTCACGGACGATGTGGGGTTGTTTGGCCGAGCGATCGATGACCGGATAGCGGAGCCGGCGCGGGCGCATCTGCTGCCTGGATTCATGGACGGCAAGCGCGCGGCGGTGGAGGCGGGGGCGTTGGGTGCGTCGATCTCGGGCTCCGGTCCCACGGCATTTGCCATTGCGGACTCGGTTGAGCGGGCGGAGCGTGTTGCTGCCGCGATGAAGGAATCGTATGCAAGCAACGGTATCGACAGCACGGCGACCGTGACCACGATCGACGAGCAGGGCACGCTCGTTTCCGCCGTTTGAGCACCCACTGGCACACACAGGCACATGATCGTTCGCTGTCCTGACTGCGGCACTGAATCGAGCACGAGGACGTCGCAGTCGGCGTGCGATCGCTGTGACGGCCTGCTGGCCGTCGAGCATGCGCCGGTGACTCTCGGCAAGGCATTGCGCGAGATCTTCGACGAACGCGCTGCGACGTCCATGCGCACCTCCGGTGCGATGGAGCGATCGGGGGTCTGGCGCTTTCGCGAGATCGTGGTGGATGCCTCGGTCGATGAGATCGTGAGCCATCCCGAGGGCAATACGCCGTTGCTGCACCGCGCCGCAGTGGACGCATACGCCGGTGTGGATGGGCTGCTGATGAAGCATGAGGGTCACAACCCGAGTGGTTCGTTCAAGGACCGCGGCATGACCGTGGCGGTGACGCAGGCGCGCCGCATTGGAGCCCGCGCGGTGGCCTGTGCGTCCACGGGCAATACGTCCGCGTCGCTCAGCGCGTACGCGGCGCAGGCGGGAATTCCGTCGTTCGTGTTTGTTCCTGAAGGGCGTGTGGCGGCGGGGAAGCTGGCGCAGACTGTTGCCTACGGTGCGCGCACGCTCCAGATCCGCGGCAACTTCGACGACTGCCTCCGCCTCGCGCGCGACGCGAGCGAGCAGCTTGGCGTCTACCTCGTGAACTCTGTGAATCCGTTCCGCATCGAGGGACAGAAGACCATTGTGCTGGAGATGCTCCAGCAACTGGCGTGGAACGCCCCTGACTGGATCGCGCTACCTGCCGGCAACCTCGGCAACACGTCCGCGTTCGGCAAGGCGCTCCATGAGGCGCATCGCTTCGGGCTCATCGATCGGATTCCGCGGCTGCTGGCGGTTCAGGCCGCGGGCGCCGCGCCGTTCGCGCAGGCATACCAGGAACACTTCACGAAGCGCATCAGCGTGCGCGCGGAAACGCGGGCTACCGCCATTCGCATCGGCGATCCCGCCTCGTGGGAGCGCGCCGTGCGCGCAATGGCGGCGACGAACGGCGTGGTGGAATCAGTGACCGACGAGGAGATCTTCGCGGCGAAGGCCGTTGTGGACCGTTGTGGCGTGGGCTGCGAGCCGGCGAGCGCCGCGAGTATTGCGGGCGTGCGCGCGCTCGTTGCGCGAGGTGAGATCAAGCGCGATGAGCGGGTCGTCGCCGTGCTGACGGGCCACTTGCTGAAGGATCCGGGCGGCGGTGTTGCGCCGGATGAGTCGGCGCCGCTGACGGCCGGCGAGGCGCTCAAGCTCGTCGAGCAGGTTGTCTCGGGGGCGAGATAAAACAGACACCCGCATTCTTACCGCAGAGGGCGCAGAGAAAAATCAACTGCCGCAGAGGACGCAGAGAACTCCTCCTCAGGGACATTTCACCGCGCCGCGCGAGCCCGGAGGCTTCATGCGGGTGTTTCATCCTTTTGTGCTTTCCTCTGCGACCTCTGCGCCCGGGCAGTCCTCTGCGACCTCTGCGGTAAATCGCGGTTCAACGGCTCCACTACGCCAGAGCGTCACGGATTCCAGTCAGCCAGGAACAGATTCGTCTCGCCCGCCTTGGCGTCGTGGCGATTCGATGCCCACACCAACTTCTTCCCATCGGGGCTGAACATCGGGAAGCCATCGAACGACTCTTCGGTCGTGATCTGCTCGAGGCCCTTGCCGTCGAGATTCACCAGGAAGAGATCGAAATTACCACTGCGCGGTTGGCGGTAATTCGATGAAAAGATCAGCCGCTTGCCGTCGGGCGTCCATGAAGGACCGAAGTTGGCGCCGCCGAGGTGCGTGATCTGGTGCTGGTTGCTGCCGTCTTCGTTCATGACCCAGAGTTCCATGAGATTCGGGCGCACGAGGCGCTGGGCGAGCAGGTCACGATAGACCGTGAGCGAATCACCGACCGGGTGCCATGCGCGGTAGACGATCTTGGTGCCGTCCGGCGACCACCAGGGGCCACCGTCGTAGCCAGGCGTCGTCGTGAGCTTCTTCAGGTTCGATCCGTCCACGTTCATCGTGTAGATGTCGAGGTCTCCATCCTTCAAGGACGTGAACACCAGACGCTTACCGTCTGGCGACACCACACCTTCAGCGGTATACACGCCGTAGTTCGTGAGCCGATGGAGCTCGCTGCCGTCCGGACGCGCGGTGTAGATGTCATACGGATCGAGCCGCCAGATATATCCCTTGGAGGGATCCGGCTTTGAAGGGCAATCCTGCTGTTCCGCGTGCGACGACCCGAAGAGGATGCGCTGGTCGTTTTCGAAGAAGAAGCCGCACGTCGTCTTGCCGGATCCGTTGGAGACCCGGCGAATGCCGGAGCCGTCGATGTTCATGACGAACTCCTGGTCGCAGGCGCGGCCATCGCGCGTGCTCTGGAAGATCAGGCGCTTGCCATCCGCGCTGAAGTACGCCTCGGCATTTTCGCCGCCGTTGGTGAGCTGGCGGACGTTGCCGAGATGGCGCTCGCCGGTGGCAGGCGCGATGGTGGTGACCACGGGCACGTGCGAAGAGCAGGAGAGCACTCCCGCGATGACGAGCGCGGCGAGAAGACGAGGACGGTGTGAAGGCATGGCCACAATGTAAAACGGGCGCCCCTCCCAGGGCGCCCGTAATGCTGCTGCGAATCTGCTACGGCTTGCGAGCCGGGGTCTTCTGCACTGTGACATCGGCCGGCACCTTTCGTGGATCGCCAGGCATGTGTGGCGCCTGCTTCGATGCTTCCGCAGCGGCGAGCACGAGCAGGTCTTTCTGCGTGCTGCCCTTCTCCATGAGATCCAGCGCCGCGCGAAGTGGTGCATCGAACTTCATGTCGTGGCGCTTCGCCGTGGAGTCGCCACCCATCAGCTGCGATACGCGCTGGTCGAGTAGCCGATCGACGTACCGTGAGGCGCTGTCATACTGCGGCCGCTCCAGCTTCACGCCCTTGGCCGTGATGCGGCGATACAGCTCGTCGCGCCATGCCGGCTGCACCGTGAAGTTCGGCTTCGCCGTGCGAGCCAGCTCCAGCGAGTAGTCGTAGAGCGTGACATAGACATCCTGCGACTTCGGGGCGAGCGCCTTGGCCAGGTTCTGCTCCGCCGTGGTCAGCGTATCATCGCGAACGAGCACGTCGGGAGCGACTCCGCCGCCGCCGTAGACGATACGGCCGGCATCGGAGCGAAAGGCGGGGCGCGCCTTCTTCTTCGCCTCCGTCTCGAGCGAGTCCTGCGGCTCCTCGACGAACCGGCCGTTCACGTACTTGCGCTCGCGCTGGATACTGCGGCCACTCGGCGTATACCACTTGGCCGTCGTAATCTTGAGCGCGTATCCGCCATCAAGCGGAAAGAGCGTCTGCACCAAGCCCTTGCCGAAGCTTGTCTGCCCCACGAGCAACGCGCGGTCGTGGTCCTGAAGGGCACCCGCGACAATCTCGCTCGCGGACGCGGAGTACTCGTCCGTGAGCACGGCCATCGGGAGGGTCGGGAAAGCCGGCGCGACGCGCGTGCCGTAGCTCTGTGTCTCGTTCGCGCGCGACCGCACGCTGACGATCTCCTGTCCGCTCTTGAGGAACAGGTTCGACATCACGATGCTCTGCTCGAGGATGCCCCCCGGGTTGCCACGCATGTCGAGAATGACGCCCTTCACGCCTTCCTTCTGGAGCGCCGTCACCGCGGTCTTCACTTCCTCGGCCGCCGTCTCGTTGAAGCGCTGCACGGGCAGGTAGCCAATGCGGTTGTCGAGCACGATGGCGTAGGGCACCGCGGGAATGCGAATGATCTGGCGTGTGAAGGTCGTGGTGATGGGCTCCGGCACACCGGGGCGACCGAACTTTACCGTGACCTTCGTGCCTTCCTTGCCGATCAGGAAATCGGAGACCTGCTGCGTTGACCATCCCCGCGTGGACGCGGTGTCAACATAGAGGATGCGGTCGCCCTCACGCACGCCCGCCCCTTCGGCTGGCGTATGGGGGAACACCTTGCTGATGGTGATCGACTCACCCTGCTTCTCGATCTGCATGCCGATTCCGGCATACTTGCCGTTCGTCTGCTGCGAAAAGCTGGCGAGCTCCTTCGGCGAAAACAGTTCGCTGTATGGATCATTGAGCTCCTTCACGAGCCCCTTGGCCGCCTTCTCGTAGAGAGCGGCCGAGCTGACGGTATCCACGAAGCGCTGCGAGACGAGGCCGAGCACCTGGGCGAGGACGCGTGCGCCATCGGTGGCGTTGTTGTTCTGTATGAGAAAGCCTCCAGCAACTACCGGAAGCGAAGCGACGGCAATGGCAATCAGGGCAATGCGAGGACCTTTCATCTAACACCTGCAGTTGAGGATGCGTGTCCCAATGGATACGTCCCAACGGGCCGTAGTGTTCCGAATGCACACCCAGTGCCTCAGTCGGGCTGCTGGCCAATCTCGAGGTCGCCGGTGTCACGCAATGCCTTCCACGCCACGAACCGGCCCTCGCGGAAGCGTTTACGGCTGAGCCGGACACCAGCGGGCGTGACCAGAATAGTGTAGGGCTCGCCGTCGATCTCGATTTCCCTTCTTAGCGGCTCTCTCAGTCTCGTCGTCATCCGATCTCCGGTGGCGTCACGTCACGCCGGGCGCGACCCGAGCATGTAGTCCACGAACCATTCGCGCTGCTGTTGCCGCATGACGGCATTCCGGAGCACCCCGGCCGCGATCAACATGTCGTGCGCGGGCTGCAGCACCCGCTGCAGGTGCGACGGATACTTCTGCGTGAGGGGCAGCTGGGCCGCGAGCCTGGTCAGTCCGATACGCCACGTAAGCCGCTCCTCGGCGCGTGCCACCTCGAGCAGGCGGTACAGGCGGCGTGCAACGGGCGAAGCGAGGGACCAGTAGCACGATGCGGACAGGTTCACGACATGTCCGGCGGAGATGTTCTCGCGAATCACGGCCGAGAGCACTACGCGTGCGACGCCGGGCTCCGCGGTGGAGATTGGGTGAAAGAGCGGAAGCTGCTCGCGATCCATCACGCGCCGGCGCTCGATGACGACCCCGGTGAGCAGCGTGAAGCGGACCGGCTCCGTACTGGTGCTCACGGTTTCGTACATTCCCTGCGACTCCAGGGTCGTGCGCTCGAGTCGCGAGAGTGCGCCGCGCAGCTGGTCGTAGGTGCGGCCGTCGACACGCCGTCCCATGCCCCGCAGGAAGGCGTGCAGCGTGAACGAGATGGCGCCGTCGGCCGGCCGGTCTGCCTCCGCGTAGCGCTTCAGCAACTCCACGTACACATCCTGGTCGAACGTGCCGGGCATTCGCTCCCCCGGGCTCGGCAACACGCGCCAGCGGCCTCCCGCGTCGTCGGAATACACGACGCTGTCGTCGTCGGCCGAATCGCTCAGGCGAAAGAGCGGAAGTGCTTCCAGGGAGCGATCGAGATCGATGCTCCGCAGCGGCGCCCGCCGTCGCGCAACCAGGCTCATGCCCAATTCAGCGCACCG
>JALYVY010000366.1 GCA_030852985.1 Gemmatimonadota bacterium
CGCGCTCTATCACGTTCTTGAGCTCGCGAACGTTGCCGGGCCAGTTGTGACTGCAGAGCGCCGACATCGCGTCAGCGGACAGAGTGGCGGCCACACCGTCTGTTTCCCGCGCAAGCTCCCGCAGAAAGTGTCGCGCCAGGAGCTCTATGTCGCCCACACGCTCGCGCAACGGCGGCAGGTCGAGGCGTACAACGTTAAGCCGATAGAACAGATCCTCGCGGAACACTCCGCTGTCCACCGCATCCGCGAGCGACACGTTGGTTCCAGCGATGATTCGCGCGTTGATGGGCAGCTCGACCGCGCCTCCGACCCGGCGAAACGTGCGTTGCTCAAGAACGCGCAGGAGCTTTGGCTGCAACTTGAGCGGAAGCTCGCCAATCTCGTCTAGGAAGATCGTACCTCTACCGGCGACTTCAAGCAATCCGCGTTTCATGGTGCGCGCGTCCGTGAATGCGCCTCGCTCATGTCCGAAGAGCTCGCTCTCCAGAAGTGTCTCCGGGATTGCGGCGCAGTTGATCGCTACGAAGGGCTCGCTTGCCTGCATGGAGCATGCGTGAATCCCGCGCGCAAATAACTCCTTTCCTGTCCCTGTCTCGCCGCAGACCAGCACCGTCGATGCGCGGCTCGCCCCTACTTGCGTGGCGAGCGACATGACCGACGTCAGGCTCTCGCTCTGACCCACGACCATGCCGTCCGCCCAGCTCACCGCGGACGCCTGAGGCGGTGATTCTCGCGCAGCGGGCGCCGGCAGGCGCGGAGGCGCCCAACCGAGCCCGCGCGGGGACGGTTCAGTGTATGTGCTCAATGCGGAGAGAGGGTTGCGGACACTCTATGAGTGTCGGCAACCCTGTCACAACCTTTATCCGTCGCTGAACGCCCGCTCGACTACAGCGCGGCGAGCTCCTCCGCGATGGCCTCGGCCCTTCGCAGAGCGCCGATTTCCGTGAAGCCGGCCAGTGCTTCTCGCAACACCTCGCGCGTACGCTCCGCATCCCCCTGCTCGCGGCACAGTTCGCCCAGTTCCGTGAGCAGCTCCAGATGGAGGAGGGCATCCTCTCCCTCGCGTGCCTGATATCTGGCCTGACGAAGAGTCTCGACCGCCGTGGCCAGGTGACCACGCAGCCGTTCGATCCGCGCCTTCAGCCTAAGCCCCTCGGCGATCCGCAGTCGGTCACGCCGGATCTCCGCAATCTTGAGAGCCCGCGCCACCGACATTGACGCCGTGTCCAGTTCTCCCTTGCTGATCAGGACGTCAGCCAGGTTGAGCTCGACTGTTGCTTCGACGACCATGTCTTCTCGAGCGTAAGCAATTGATAGAGCCAGTTTGAATGCCTCGATCGCCTGGGCGTACCGTTTTCTGGCGGCGTATTGCATTCCCAGGTTGTTGTAGGCCCACGAAGCCCCCTCCTTGTCTCCGACGCTGTCAAAGGCTTTCAGGCCCAGTCTGAACCAGACCACCGAGGCATCCCAGTCGCCCAGGGATCCCGCGATGACTCCCTGATTCAGTTCCACCATCCCGAGCAAGCGACGATCTGCGCTCGCTTCCGCGTGATGCGCCGCCTGCCTGTACAGCCGCTCGGCGTTCTTGAGTTCGGCCCGGCGCTGTGCGATCGTGCCCAGACAGTTCAGCGCGTGCGCCTGGCCATTCACGTACTCGAGTCTCTCTGCCATCGCGAGACTGCGATTGAAGAACCGGTAGGCAGCCGCTGTGTCGCCCCGTTCGCGCAGCACGAGACCCTTCCACCGGAGCGCGTCCGCCGCCATCGGCGAGTCGCCCTCGTCCTCCATCAGCGAGAGCGCGTCGTCATAATGCCCGAGCGCGCCGTCGGCATCTCCATGACGCTGCGCCGTCTTGGCCCTTTCGATGAACTGCGCCGCTCGGGCGCGCAGCTCATCGAAAGGGCGCTTCACGATACTCATCGATTCTGGATCCATGCTCGTCTCAAGTGCTGATAAGGATGTAACCCGAGAAGTGCTTGATGATGAACGTCGTCGTACCCAAGTGCGCCTTACCGTCGTCTCCGATGACGATCGTCGTGGTAGCCTTTAGAATCTCAGCTACCTTCGCGAGCAGGCCGCCGATTATGTCGGACAGGCCGTTCGCCGTGTAACCGCCAGATATGGAGGCCGCTGCACCGACGTTGTTAACCAGAGTGGTGACCGTCATATCCTGCTGGATGGTCACGGGCGCACCGAACTGGATGCCGTGCGGCGCGAACTCGTAGGAAACTGCTTTTCCGGCATCGGCAGTGACTGTAATCGCCGTCGCGCGTTGCAGCGCCCCGGCCGCGAAGGTGATCGACATCCCGGCACTCGGGATGGTAATTGAGCCGCCAGTCGCCGGGATGACCTTCGTGACGGTTATGGAGCTCGCCAGGGCAGTCTCCCGTTGTACAACCGGGAACAGAAGGTTGGATAGCGTTGTCGTAACGGTCTGCACCAGTCCGCCCAGCAGATCGGGGCTGGCGGCGGGCGAGACTGACGAAGGGGCGGCAGCTGACGCGGCTGGTGTAGTCAATGGCGCAAGCGGCGCCGAGATTTTCTCCGGCGTGCATGCAGCCACGAGGACGACCACGCCCAGGCCGGTGACAAAAGAACGAAGAGATTGCGTACGAATCATGAGCTTGGCTCCAGTGGAGTGAGTCGGTATTCGGACTCCCGTAAAGCAATCGGCGAGCCACACCGTAAGTCGTTGTCGGAAAACGACTTACACTATGGCTCGCCGTAGGCGTGGAACGTCCTGGCTGTAACGCCGCGTTACACCTGAAACTCTATGGGCATGAGAATTTTTCTGTTTACCTTATCGCAACCGTCGTCGGGCTCGTCCCGTCGACGGGCCCCGACCAAGCCGCGAGGCGAGCGTCGCCCGCCGCCGTCAGTTGTCTGAATCGGCCGGTCTGGATATCGAGCACCCAGATGGCTTTTGCGCCTCCCCGATTCGAAGTCAGAGCCATGTGACGTGCATCGGGGGCCCAGGTCGGATCCTCGTTCTCGCCCTTGCTCGTGAGCCTCCGGACCGAATGGTCCAGCCGGTTCACTACCCATACCTGAAAGTCACCGTTCTGCTGCTGATAGGCGATCATCCGTCCGTCGGGACTCCAGTCCGGGCTCGTGTGGTAAACACGCGTCTTTAGCGGAGCCGGCGCTTCAGCGCGCTCGTCGGTGCCGTCCAGATTGGCTGAGTAGATTTGGGGGGTCTTGGGCCGGGACGAGACGTACGCG
>JALYVY010000367.1 GCA_030852985.1 Gemmatimonadota bacterium
TCAGCGAAGTCCGCTCCGAAGTATTCGCGCCCAGTGGACTTCGGCGGCGTTCGGGAGAAGTACGGATCGCGGAGCAACGATTCAACGACGGCTTCTGATGAGTGTCCCGCTCGCGCGATTGCTCCGCCCTCATCGAACCGCAGTTGAGGAAAGAAAAACCGCACCACGTGATCAATGAGCACGACACCGGGCCCCGTATCAAATGCGCGCACATGCGACGTCCGGCCTTCGGGGGGTACGACAGTTACGTTGCCGATGCCACCGATGTTCTGGAGCAGCCGCCATTCCTTCGGGCTCGCGTACAACATTGCGTCCGCCATGGGCACGAGCGGCGCACCCTCACCGCCAGCCGCGACGTCTCGCACGCGAAAGTCCGCGATGACGTCAATGCCTGTTCGCTCCGCGATGACTGCGGATTCACCGAGCTGGAGTGTGGAGCGACGCGGTACGTGCCAGATGGTCTGACCGTGCGACGCTATCGCGCGAACATCGCCAGGTTTCAGTTCGGTCGCGTTGATCATCTCGGTGGCGGCCGTCGCGAGCCACTCGCCGATTTCGAAGCCGAGCTCGCAGTATTCCCTGGCAGATCCCTCCGACGTCGCCGCCTGTAGCCGCTCGCGTTGCGTGACTGTGTAGGGCACCGATCTGAACGCAAGAAGTTCGTGCGCGATAGCGCCACCGGTCTCGCCGAATCTCACCGCAGCAGCCGATATGCCATCTAGCGACGTTCCGGACATCAGCCCGATGTACACGCCTTTGGCATCACGCATCGCTCACCGGCGGCGGCGCGCCCGGTATCACGCGCCGAATGATTCCTCCCTGCTCTGCAAGAAGCTGCTCGGCAGACCCGCGATCCACGCCGAGGGCCTGCATGACGATCGCCAGCTTGACCACTCCTCCCGCCGCAAATAGCTGCTCGCGCGCGCGGTCACGGGAGGCGCCTGTGACCTCCATGACAATTCGGTCAGCGCGATCGGTGAGCTTGGCGTTGGTCGCGCGCATGTCGATCATCAGATTGCCATACGTCTTGCCGAGCAGGATCATCGCGCCGGTAGTGATCGTATTGAGCACGAGCTTTGTTGCGGTACCTGCCTTGAGCCGCGTGGATCCCGTAACGACTTCCGGCCCGACGACGGGAATGATCGCGACGTCGCACGCGGCCAGCAGCGTTTCTGGCGGCTGCGTACACGCGACGATCGCGGTGCGGGCACCAACGGCACGGGCCCGATGTATCGCTCCATGCACGAATGGCGTCGTTCCTGAAGCAGCGATTCCGATTACGAAATCGCGCGACGATATTGCGCGATCGTCCAGCTCCCTCGCGCCGCGTTCGGGACTGTCCTCGGCGCCTTCCTGGGAGCGCGTGAGGGCGGGCACACCTCCGGCAATGATTCCCTGCACCATATCCGGGTCCGTACCGAACGTGGGTGGACACTCGCTCGCGTCGAGCACACCCAACCGGCCCGAAGTGCCTGCACCAACGTAGAACAGCCTGCCACCCGCGTTGAACGTTGCCACCGCGAGCTCCACGGCGCGCGCGATCTGGGCGGCCTGCCCGGCAACGACGCCGGGAACCGTGGCGTCCTCGTGGTTCATGAGATCAACGATTTCGCGCGCGGTCGCGAGATCGATGTTGGCGCTGCGCGGATTGCGCTGTTCGGTAGCCCGGATGTCTCGCACCAGCGAAAGTTACCGCGCCTGGTTGCTGATGGCGACGGGCGGCATGCCCATCAGACATGAAGCCCCGCTGGGGTCAGCGAGGCTTCGTGTTGTATCGCGAGCCGATACGGTCAGGTGTGAACCTGAACGGAGTTGTCCAGAGCGATGGTGATGTTGCCACCGGTAGGCACGCATCCTTCATAGTTGGCGGTTGCGGCCGCAGTTCCAGCGCCAGCCGCAGCACCGACGCCAGCGCCGATGATCGTGGACTTGGTGCTGTGTCCCATGATCTGGCCGACGATCGCGCCAACCGCTGCGCCGGTCGCGACCTTCTGGGCGTCCTTGCTTCCGGGCTGGTTCCTTACACGATCAACCTGGGCTGAGCTCACGGTCGCGCTTACGGGATAGGTGTGGCCGCCGAAGGTGATCGATCTGACGCGAAAGCCCATCTGGATCTTGTCGTTCATGTTGTCGCTACGCTTCAGCTCGGTGATCTCCAGCTGGGCCGTGGCACCGGCGGGAATGACTGCACCATTGCTTCCCGTCACGGAGTTTGCGACCGTGGCCGATACAGTCTGGCCGACCTGGTTCGTATTGGTGCAAACGCGCGAGTTCGACGTGAGCGAAATCGACGTGCCGGCAGCTATGGTACCAAGCGCGGACTCGCGCGCCCCCGGCGTGCGTGTAACCGTGTTGCCACTTGCGGTCTTGTTCGTGGTCGGACGCGGCGCGGGCGTCGGCTCTCTGCGCGGAGTCGGCGTCGGGCGGGGACGCGGCGCTGGCGCAGTTGCAGCCGGCGCCGGAGCCGGTGTCGCAACGGCGGGAACATCGGTCAGTGCCGGTTGCGCCGTTGAATCACGGTTCGCCATCTGAATGTCCCGATTCAGAGTCGAATCCTGCGCGAGTGAATCCGCTTTCTTTCCGCTGCACGCGCTTATCGCGAGCACCGCGACTACAGCCGGTGCGGCTGCTAGCGTGAGCGCGCGACGAATATATTTTGACATCAATTACTCCTCTCTATGGGCGTGAACGGAACTTACTCACGTTTAGCGGGCAATCGGTGTGCCAGAATGCTTCCAAATCTACGCAGGCTTAGACCGTATTTTCGGCCGTATCGGTCGCAACTCGTTGCGGGGCTTGCGTTTGTAGTTTTGTCGGCGGGTATCACTTCTGTGATACCAAGAATTCTTCAGCAGGCGATCGACGCTTAGCGGCGCCATCGTCGTAACCGCGCTGGTGGGCGGCGCGCTCCGGTTCGCGATGCGTGAGTGGCTGAATGGACTAAGCCGCTGGGTAGAGTACGATCTGCGCAACGATCTCTTCGCGCATCTCGAAGCGCTGGACGCCTCATACTACACCCGCACCCGCACGGGTGACACCATGGCGCGTCTGACAAACGACCTCGGGGCGGTGCGCATGACCGCGGGCCCGGCGATCATGTATCTCACCAACACGATCTTCGGCGGGATCTTCGCGCTCTACTTCATGTCGCGCATCAACGTGAAGCTCACGCTGCTGGCGCTGTTTCCCATGCTGCTGTTACCGCTCATAAGTGTTCGTCT
>JALYVY010000368.1 GCA_030852985.1 Gemmatimonadota bacterium
ACGCGCCATCGCCGATGCCGGCGAAGCTCTCGATGACGGTCGCCTTGGCGAAGCGCTCGAGCACGATGAGGTTGCGCGGGTTCGCCGCGCCCTGCGTCGCCGAGGCGTCGCTGACGAAGAGCAGGTGAATCGGGCCTTGGACCTCAGTGTCCTTCGCGATGTGCACCACGGCGCCATCGTTGATGAACGCGGTGTTGAGCGCCGTGAATGTGTGTGCGTCGAACGAGGCGATCTGCCCGAGGTACTGTTCGATGAGGATTGGCAACTCGTCGTAGGCCTGCGCCAGCGGCATCACGCGCACGCCCTCCGGAAGCGATGCACCACCTGACAGCGCCGCGCTGTAGCGGCCGTTCACGAACACCAGCGTGTGCCAGCCCGAAGTCCCGAAGCTGAACGGCGCGAGTTGCGCAGCGCTCACGGCGCCGGTCGCCTTCGTCAGTGGCGCGAACTGCCCCTCACTGATCGGCGAGACGGACGTGAAGTGCCAGTCTTCATTGCGCGTCGTCGGAAAGCCGAGCGCCTCGAAGCGGGTAATGGCGGAAAGGCGCAGCGAGCGGACAGCATCCGGCGCCTGTGACGCGCCGTTTGACGCGAAGCGTTCGAAGCTCTCGAGATACGGCTCGATCACGCCACGGCCTCTTCGAGCAGCCAGTCATATCCCTTGGCCTCGAGCTCAAGGGCGAGGTCCTTGCCGCCCGAGCGCACGATGCGCCCTCCCGCGAGCACGTGCACGAAGTCGGGCACGATGTAGTTGAGGAGGCGCTGGTAGTGCGTCACGACGATCGTCGCGTTGGTAGGGCGCTTGAGCGTATTCACCCCATTCGCGACGATGCGCAGCGCATCGATGTCGAGACCGGAATCCGTCTCGTCGAGGATCGCGAGCTTCGGCTCGAGCACCGCCATCTGCAGGATTTCGTTGCGTTTCTTCTCACCGCCGGAGAAACCGGTGTTGACCGAGCGCGTGAGCATGGACTCATCCATCTCGACGAGCTTCATCTTCTCGTCCATCAGGTCGGCAAAGCTCATGGGATCGATCTCTTCGTGACCCTGTGCCTTGCGGATCTCGTTGTAGGCGGCGCGCAGGAAGTACGCGTTGCTCACGCCGGGAATCTCCACGGGATACTGGAACGCGAGGAAGATGCCCTTTTGCGCGCGGATCTCCGGATCCATCGCGAGGAGGTCTTCACCGTCGTAGGTGACCGTGCCGCCGGTCACCTCATACGCGGGGTGTCCCGCGAGTACCTGCGCGAGGGTGCTCTTGCCGGAGCCGTTGGGGCCCATGACGGCGTGCACCGTGCCGGGCTCCACGCTCAGCGTGATGCCCTTGAGAATTTCCTTGTCAGCTACGGTGGCGCGTAAGTCCTTTATTTCGAGCATTTCAAGAAAGAGAGAGAGATCAAAAAAAAGAAAACAACAACTTCACCGCAGAGGGCGCAGAGGACTACAACTGCCGCAGAGGACGCAGAGAACGGCAAAATACTTTTGCATTGAGCGTGTCAGTTCCTCTGCGTCCTCTGCGGCCGTTTCGGTTCCTCTGCGCCCTCGGCGGTAAGATCGCTCTTACCCGACCGACCCCTCCAGCGTGATCCCCAGGAGCTGCTGCGCCTCGAGCGCAAATTCCATCGGTAGCTCCTTGAACACTTCCTTGCAGAACCCCGACACGATCATCGACACAGCCTGCTCGGCGCTCAACCCACGCTGCTTCAGGTAGAAGATCTGATCTTCGCCGATCTTCGATGTCGACGCCTCGTGCTCCACCGTCGCCGTGTTGTTGCCGACCTCGATGTAGGGAAACGTGTGCGCGCCGCACTGGTTCCCGACAAGCATCGAGTCGCACTGCGTGTAGTTGCGCGCGTTCACCGCCTTCGGCAGCACCTTCACCTGGCCGCGGTAGCTGTTCTGCCCATGCCCCGCGCTGATGCCCTTGCTCACGATGTTCGACTTCGTGTTGCGGCCGATGTGGATCATCTTCGTGCCCGTGTCGGCCTGCTGGCGATTGTTTACCACCGCCACGCTGTAGAACTCGCCGGTCGAGTTATCGCCCAGCAGGATGACGCTCGGATACTTCCACGTGATCGCCGAGCCCGTCTCGACCTGCGTCCAACTGATCTTCGAGTTCGCGCCGGCGCACTTGCCGCGCTTCGTCACGAAGTTGTAGATGCCGCCCTTTCCATCCTTGTCGCCGGCATACCAGTTCTGCACCGTCGAGTACTTGATCGTCGCATCCTTCAGCGCGATCAGTTCCACGACCGCCGCGTGGAGCTGCGACGTCGAACGCTTCGGTGCGGTGCAGCCCTCGAGATAGCTCACATATGAGCCCTCGTCCGCCACAATGAGCGTGCGCTCGAACTGGCCGGTGCCTTCCGCGTTGATGCGGAAATACGTTGACAGCTCCATCGGGCAGCGAACGCCCTTCGGGACGTACACGAATGACCCCTCGGAAAACACCGCCGAGTTGAGCGCCGCAAAGAAGTTGTCCGAATACGGGACGACGGAGCCGAGATACTTCTGCACGAGCTCTGGATGTTCGCGCACGGCTTCCCCGAGCGAGCAGAAAATGATGCCGAGCTCGCCGAGCTCCTTCTTCATGGTCGTGCCGACGCTGACGGAGTCGAAGATCGCGTCGACCGCAACGCCGGACAGGAACTTCTGCTCGTTGAGCGGAATGCCCAGCTTCTCGTAGGTGCGCAGGAGCTCCGGGTCCACCTCGTCGAGCGACTGGAGCGGAGTGACGGACTTCGGCGCGGAGTAATACGACTGCGACTGGTAGTCGATGGGCTCGTAGCTGACATTCGGCCAGTGCGGCTCCTTCATCGTGAGCCAGCGCCGATAGGCCTTGAGGCGCCAGTCGAGCAGCCACGCCGGCTCATCCTTCTTCGCGGAAATGAGGCGGATGACGTCCTCATTCAGCCCGGGCGCAATGGTATCCGCCTCCACATCCGTGACGAAACCGTACTGATATTCGCGATTGACCAGCGAATCGATGGACGAGCTCATGTCAACAATTCTCCCGACTTTTCGGTGCGATTCTATATCAGACTAAACTAGTCGGTTATCGAATGGGCGTCAATTGCGTTGCAATCGCCGTAAACGTATGTGAGTTCAAGGCTTAAGGGCGTTTGTGGACGTTTTGGAGACAATAGCGAACCGCGACGACAGTTGGCGGACTATCGGAAAAATGCGGACAGCGGACCTGGATATCGGAGCGGGCGT
>JALYVY010000159.1 GCA_030852985.1 Gemmatimonadota bacterium
GGCCACGACATCCGTGAGATAGTGGACGCCGAGGTATACGCGGCTGGTTCCGATCGCGAGTATGAGCACCACTGTTCCCGCGATGAGTAGTCGACGACGGCCGGGGCTCCGGATCGCCTCCAGCAAGACGACGAGCAGGATTCCATAGCCGATCAGGGATTCCATTGCGTGCCCGCTGGGGAAACTATAACTGGCACGCGTAATGAACTCCGTCGCGAATTCGGGGCGGCCGCGATGGAAGATGTGCTTGAGCAGCGTATTGAGCACCGCGCCCGACGCCGTGGCCAAGACGAGCGTTGCACAGCGCAGCCAGTCGCGTCTTCGCGCGTACACCGCCGCGGCGATGACGATGATCCCGACGAGCACCTGCGCACCGAGGAGGCTCACGAACGAAAAGATGCTTTCGCCCCACTCGGTGCTGTGGCCCTGAATCCAGCCCGTGAGACCCGCATCGGCAGCGGCGAATTGTCCCTTGTCGCCGATGGCGTCGGCAATCGCAGCGAACCCCCACAGCAGCGCCGCGGTGAAGAGAACACCCGCCACCAGATGCGCGGCGAAATACAGCTTCGGATGCTGGCTGGCGACTCGTGATCGACCCGGATCGGTGGGCGTCATTTAAACGGGAAATGGGAACGAGGGAAAACGCGGGCGTTCAAATATGCACGCGTTGCACCTGACGACATCATGACATCGCGCGCAGGAATGCGGCTCAGTTGAGTTTTGGCCGAGCTCGCTGAGCGCCATGCGTCCTGAACGCACGCTCACGGCGCGTCAGGACCTACCACGAAGCTACGGTCCGCGTTGGCGACGTTCGCACCGACCATCCCGGCTTGAGCGCAAGCGTCCATCCATTGCCGGTCACGACCCTACCACTCGACAACTCCGTGTGCGCAGCGCCCACTCGAAGCGAATGGCGTGACGATGTGGGTGGTGCGCTTCAACCACAGCGGCGATCCGGCGGTGACTCCGGATCAGCACAATGCCGTGGAGCTGGACTCGGTGCCTCGCCTCGACCCAACCACTGGTGGGCTTCACGTTGGGCTGCAGGAGGACTTTCCGAATGGCGGTGGCAATCGCGCCTATCTTTTCGTGGTCGACGCGCCCGGTGGGCGATACAGCTGGTTCTTCCAGAACTCCGCCAGCGCCGTCGACCTTCAGGTGCCGATCGTGATTGGCGGCGTGGACTATGGTGCGCCACTGGAGAACCTGAAGATCGCTATGCGCGCGTCGGTCGACTTGTGGATCGGGACGGGTGGTTTGGCGTTATCGAAGCTCGTTGTCCCGGTGTTGAAGCCAAGGGCATTCATTCCAGTACACTGGGACGGCCTCTGGAACTCCTTCGAGGGCGGAGTCGCGGCGCCTTACGCCGACTCGGCGACGGAAGCGTTCCTGCGCGACGCGGGCTCCTCGGGGCTCGTTCCGCGTCAGTACATGGACAAGTGGCGGTTGAGTCGTAAAGGCGTTGTCGCCGTGGACAACGCAGCAGTGAAGCGGAAGCTTGGCTTCAGGCTCGACTGAAGCGTTCGTAGACATCCGTCGCATGACCCTTGTACGTGGTTTGGACTGCATGCCGGAAGCCGCACTTTTCCGCCACGCGTACCGACGCAAGATTGTCCGGCGCAATGATGCAGACGAATCGCGCGGGCTCGCCCATCTGGCTGCACAGGTGCTCGTCTCCCCACGCGAGCACCGCACCCACCGCCTCACTGGCGAACCCGTGCCCGTGCGCCCAGGATGCGAGCGCCCAGCCAACCTCGGGCGCGCGGCCGAGTGGAGGTGTGAGGTCGCGATGGAAGTCGGCGAATCCGACGTCGCCGACGTAGCGCCCCGTAACGCGTTCGCGAACGGCCCAATAGCCGAAGCCGAGTAACGACCAGAGTCCTGCATACCGCAGCAGGCGGTTCCAGACGTCCTCGTGTGATGCGGGCCGTCCGCCGATGAAGCGCGTGACGTTGGGGTCTCCCCACATCGCGGCACACTCCTCGAAGTCGTCGACTGTGTGGGCCGCGAACGCCAAGCGCCGGCTCTCGAGGGGCGGCGGGGAGATCAGCATGGGATGGTCATGCGCCAATATACCGCCCGTCCGAACTCGGGCTCCCGAATGACGTCACACCCGTGCCGTATCCCTCCGAAACAGCGCCATCGCACCGGCGGCGAAGACCAGCGTCCAGAGCAGCACGCTGCCCGCCGCCCACATCGTGGCGCCGCCGACCAGCGGCGCGCGCGCGATCAGCCCAACGCCATACATCGGCGTGAACTTCGCAAACGTCTGCAAGCCCTTCGACAGTTGCGACAGCGGAATGAACAATCCGCCGAACAGCGCCATCACCGCCAGCAGCGGACCTACGAACTGCATCACGTTCTCCGCCGGAAAGAGAAATCCGACCAGCAGGCCGAATGCCGCGAACACGAATGAACAGCCCCACGCCGCGAGCCCCGACAGGAGCCAGACCGACGTCGGCATGTGCACGCCATTGAGCGCACCCACGATGAACGTGCCCACCACGGCAATGAGGCCGAGTGTCATCGACGTCAGCACCTTCATCAGGATATAGGCGATCGGGTGCAGTGGCGTGAGCCGCAATTGCCGGCTCCAGCCAAGACTGCGTTCCACCGCGACCGATGCGCCACCAGATGTGTTGCCAACCATCGCGCCGTAGACCGCCATGCTGATCATGATGTACCCGAGCAGCGGCCCACCAGCGTGGGCGTCCTTGCTGCTCAGACCGAAGAGGAAGAAGAACAGGCTCGGGAATACGAGCACGAAGAACAGTGTGCGGCGGTTTCGCAGCACGCGCGTGATCTCGAGTCGGAGCGCAGTGATGTTGAAACCCCCAAGCCGGGCGGTGCCGCGTTCGGTCATGCGCGCCGGTTCGATCGGGACAGCGGTGCTGGTCATGTGTTCTGTCCCGCAGTGGCAAGGGGAGACTGCTTCGACGTCAGCGCCACGAACGCAGCCTCGAGGTTCTGCGATGAGATCTCGACATCGTGCGCCGTCGTGCTCGTGAGCAGATACCGCGCGACGACATCGGAGTTGCTGCAGTCGATGAACACCGACCCGCCGCGCTGCTCGACAGCGCTGACGCCCTCCAGCGCACGCACTGCGTCAACGTCCACGACGTCGAGCGTGGCGCGCACCCGTCGGCCCGAGGCGAGGTTCTTGATCTCCGCCGTCGTGCCATCCGCGACGATGCTTCCCTCCCGGATCAGGACGATTCGATCGGCGTAAGCATCCGCTTCATCGAGATAGTGCGTTGCGAAGAGAATCGTTCGACCTCGCGTGGCATCCTGGCGAATGGCCTGCCAGAATTCCCGACGGCCTTCAACGTCCATGCCGGTTGTTGGCTCATCGAGGACGAGCAGGCGCGGATCGGACAGCAGGGCCAGTGCGAATCGCAAACGCTGCTGCTCGCCACCCGAACATTTTTCCACGCGCCGATCCCCAATGCCGTCGATGCCCGCACGCTCGAGAACTTCCGCGATGGGGCGCGAGTGCGCATACAGCGACGCGGTGTACTCGACCGTCTCGGCCACCGTGAAATCCTTGAGCAGGCCGCCCGTCTGCATGACCGCCGCGATCTCGCCTCGCGCGATCGCCTGCGCGGGCGACTTGTCGTAGATCGTCACCGTACCAGCGTTGGGACGGGCGAGCCCCAGCATCATGTCGATGGTGGTCGTCTTGCCGGCGCCATTCGGTCCCAGAAACGCGACGATCTCACCGGGCGCGACCTGGAGCGTGAGGTCGTTCACGGCAGTGACGGCACCGTAGCGCTTGGTGAGGTTCTGGAGATCTATCGCCAGCATGACTGTGCTTGTGAGGGAATGGCGGCCCTACGCCGTCGTCTGCTTCTAGTTTCCATGCGACGGCCGGAAAACGCATTGCCGGGTGAGCACTGAAGCCAGTTTACCGGTCGTGGTGCGTTTTGGGCAGTCAGAACGCCGATGTCGATTCCACGCATTCTCGTTCGTCGTGTCTGTGAACCCCCAACCAAGACATGCTGCATGCCTGCCACCACGATCTCCACCAGACAGCTCTGGATCTCTCGCGTCCTGATGGGCCTGTCGGCTGCCTTTCTCTTCGTCGACGCTGCCATGAAGATCATGCGGCTTGCTCCCGCCATTCAGGGATCCACCGAGCTTGGATATTCCGCCGGCTCCGTGCGCGGAATCGGGATCCTTCTTCTCGTTTGTGTGATCGCCTACATCATACCGCGCACGTCCTTCATCGGCGCGGTTCTCCTTACGGGCTATCTCGGCGGCGCGGTCGCGAGTCAGGTGCGCGTCGGCAATCCGTTGTTCAGCCACATTCTTTTTCCAACCTATGCCGCGGCGATGATCTGGGGTGCGCTCTACCTCCGCGACAATCGGCTCCGTGCGCTCCTGCTGTCCGCTCCCGCTCGCCCACTCGCGTAATCGCCGCTCACCAGCCACGAGGAAATTGCATCATGAAATTCATGACGATGGTCAGCTCGGACGAAACCATGGGACCTCCTCCACCTGCGTTGATGAATGCCATCATGGCCCTGGGCGCCGACGCGATGAAGGCCGGCGTGCTCGTGGAGCAGGGAGGACTCATGCGGACCGCCGCTGGAGGGCGCATAAGAGTTACCAAGGGGACGCTCACGTTCACGGACGGCCCATTTGCGGAGAGCAAGGAGGTCATCGGTGGATACGCGGTGTACAGCGTGAAGTCGAAGGACGAGGTGCTGGAGTGGGCGCGGCGCTTCATGCAGATCCATATCGATCACTGGCCGGGATGGGAAGGCGTCTCGGAAGTGCGGCAGATTTTCGACCCCGCGGACTTTGCGCCCAACTGCTAGTGCGTGCGTGAATCCTGCGCAGCGGTGAGCAGCGCAACCGCCATCGTGTTGAGCGGGGTGGGAATGCCGTGCTTTTTCCCGATCCGCACGATGGCCCCGTTCCGCGCGTCGATCTCCATCTGTCGACCCGCGAGGCGATCGGCGATGAGCGAGTTCAGGCCATCGGGGGGCGCCTTCATTGCGCCTTCCACGACTGCCTCCACGATGCCGTCATCCAGCACGGCGCCCTCGGCGCGGCCCACCTCGATGCACTCGCGCACGATGCCTCGCGTCAGCTCGGGAATGGGCGCGACCTGTATGACGCCGGTTGGTTTCATCAGGATCGCCGAGATGGCACCCGGCGCATTGATACAGAGCTTCGCCCATGCGCGTGTCGTGAAATCGCCGGTGCTCACGTCGAAGTTCGTCTTCGCGAACACTGACACCAGGGCTCGGCCGTTCTCCGAATCAGGAACCACGATCCACGACGGACCGCGCTGGCGCATGCGACCTGGCGCAGTCCGCTCGGCGGGACAGTCAATGACCGCCGGCACAAGACACTCGACTGGGACATGGGGACTGAACCGCTCGACGTGCTCGACACCGTTCTGGAGCACGACCACGCGCGTACCGTCTCGCCGCAGCGATGGAAGCCACTCAGCCGTGACGACCGCGTCGTAGGCCTTTGTCGTAATGAGCACCCAGTCCACCGGACTCGCTGCGACGACGGAAGTGAGCACGCGCGGCCGAGCAGTGATGGTGCCGGTTGGCGTTTCGATCTCGAGGTGATCGAAGCTGGTTCGCGCGCAAACGGTGACGTCGTTGGTGGGATCCTGCGCAAGCCACGCGGCGAGAATTCCGCCGATCGCTCCCGGTCCGATGATGGCTATTGTCGTCATGCCCGAAGCTAGCTCGGCCACTTCTGCCGGGATACCGCCGGTTGACAGTCCGGTCACCTATGGTGAGTCTCGTTCGGTGAGCCGCCGTGGTGCCGAAGTCCAGGTGGCGCGGCTATCCCGAATAGTCGCCGCTGGAGACTGATGTCCAAGCTCGGCCCAATCGTTTTTGCCCTGCTCGTGCGGGGCGCTCCCCCCGTGGCGCTCGCGCAGACGCCCGACTCGCTGAATCGAAGCAGGGTCGTGCCGCGTGCCGACTCGTCGGTCATCCATCTCCAGCCCGTGGAGATTCGCGCGACGATCGTGCCGCGCGCCCGCGCTGACGTTGGCTCGACCATCCCGGCGAGTATCACGGACATCACGCACCGCGAGATTGTATCGGCAGCTCCGCGCTTCGTAACGGACGCACTTCGCGCCACGCCCGGTATATCGACGTACGACGATCTGGGTTCACCCGCCAAGATCACGGTTGGGATGCGGGGATTCACCGTGGGACCCACCGTCGGGGTTCCTCCGGGCGTGTCCGTCTTTCTCGATGGCGTTAGGCAGAACGAGCCCGATGCGCAGGAGGTGAACTTTGACCTGCTGCCGATGGACCTCGTCGATCACATCGAAGTGCTGCGCGGCACTGGTTCGCTCCTTGGTCCCAATTCCCTGGGCGGTGCCATCAACCTCGTTACGCGAGCGGGCGCGCAGGGTCCACCGAACGGGACAATCGAACTCTCCGCCGGCTCATTCGGCGCGCGTGCAGCCTCTGCCTCGATCAATGGCGCATTGGCGCGCGACAGGTTTTACAACGTCGGTGGCGGACTGGATCGCGAGGCCGGATGGCGTGATGCGACCGCGTCCGACGGCTATCACGCGTTCTCTCGAATTGGCACCACGGGAGCGCGTCGTGGACTGAGCATCCTTGCCTTCGCGTCTCACTCGAATGCCGCCACGGCGGGCTCCCTCCCGGAATCAATTTTTTCTTCACCGCGCACCAACTTTACGGCCGGAGACGCAGATGAGATCAGCCTGGCGCAGGCTTCCCTTCAGGGATACGCCCCATTCGCGGCTGGAACTGGTTCCTTCACCGCGTATCTCCGGCATTCCGCGGCGGATCGCTTCAACGTAAACCAGGCACCCGACGACAACGTCCGTAGCATCACCGCGAACGCCACGCTTGGCGG
The DNA here is from genome assembly GCA_030852985.1 of Gemmatimonadota bacterium. Classification (GTDB taxonomy): domain Bacteria; phylum Gemmatimonadota; class Gemmatimonadetes; order Gemmatimonadales; family Gemmatimonadaceae; genus AG11. The sequence goes on from JALYVY010000159.1 coordinate 6,868, forward strand.
CACCGTCGACTGGCGCTGGACCACAGTGCGAGAGGGATCCGCCCTCTCTATTCGCACGGGGTTTGACGGCACAGTGAATCGTGTTCGCGTGCGCCTGTACACGGAGCCGCCAGCGGGTGCACGCAACGACGATAGCCTGACTACCGACGTACACAGCCCGGGTGGAGACCTCGCCGCATTCGCCATCGCCGACCTGCGCCTTCGTCCGGTCACACTCTCGGTTGGTGCACGTTACGACTACATCAGCGTTCCCTTCCAGAACGCGCTTGATCCCACGGTGGATACGACGTCCACCTTCAAGCGCCTGAGTCCGCGCGGCGGCGCGAGCATCGCATTGCCACACGGCGCGGCGCTGTACGCCTCTGTCGGACAGAGTTTTCGTGCACCAGCGATCCTCGAGCTCGCGTGCGCAGACCCCGAGGCCTCGTGCCCGCTTCCGTTCGCGCTTGGCGCCGACCCTCCGCTCGCGCCGGTGCGAGCGACCACGTACGAGCTGGGTGGACGTTGGCTCATTGCTCGTGGCCTGATCAGCGCGGCCGCGTATCGCACCGCCGTGAGCGACGAGATCCTCTTCGTCGCTTCCGAGGGCGCACTCCTGTCCGGCTATTTCACGAACGTGAGCCGCACCCGTCGCGTGGGTGGTGAGCTTTCGGCACAGTGGTCATTCCTTGATGGAGCGCTAGCCACCTCAGCGAGCTACACGTATACCCGTGCGACGTTTGAGTCACCGGCGCAGATCTTCAGCATCCGCTCCCTCGAGGAGGGCAGCTCCAACGCGTACAGCGGCACCAACGCAGTGGTGGCCGGCGACGAGATTCCCCTCAGTCCGACGCATCAGCTTTCGCTCGTCGCGGTGGCGGCGCCGAGGGACGGTGTCGAGGTCGGCGTCGACGCGCAGTATCATGGACGTCAGTGGTTCCGCGGCGATGAGGCCAATGAGACGTCGCCACTTCCATCGTACGTGATGACCCGGGCGCGGATCGGTTTCCGGGTTCGCGCGTGGGACCTCTCCGCCGTCGTGAACAATGTACTCGGCGCCTCGGGTGCGACGTTCGGCACCTTCAACATCAATCGCGGTACCGGTCAGCTTGAACGTTTTCTTTCGCCAGCAGATCCACGCGCGCTGAAGCTTGTGGTCGCGCGACGGATCGGACGCGAGAGTGTCGCGCACGAGCGATTTCGCTGACAGGACGCTGGGGGGTTCGGCTCCCCCGTCGAAGCGTCGTGAGTTACCTCGTTTCGGTCCCCGTTGCTGACAGCTGGGCCACTCGGCGTCTCGTCGATTCGCATCGCAATCAAAGCTCCGCGGCTGCGGTGCGTCCCGCGACCCGGCCGCTGAAGAGGCACCCACCGAGGAACGGGCCTTCGAGCGAGCGATATCCGTGGACACCACCGCCCCCAAACCCGGCGACATCACCAGCCGCGTAGAGCCCCGGCATCGGCTGACCATCGGCACGCAACACGCGCGCGCCAAGATCCGTCTCGAGCCCGCCGAGCGATTTGCGTACTCCGGAACTCCGGTGAGCATGAATGCGGGAGCGGGACCCAGTCTGTCGACCGGCCAGTAGCGGCGCACGAGACTCGCGTGAGTCGTGGATGCCGAGGCGGCGCTGCTCGGGCGAGTCGACGAAGAACAATCCGCCGAACGACCAGAAGGCCTGACCGCCGAGGCTCTGCTCGCCCTCCTGGTCGATCAGCAGGACGGTGCGGCCGAGGTCAGCCGCTTCAGCAGCGGCAATCAGGCCGGCGAGGCCGGCGCCGACAACGATGAGATCCGCGTCGTTCTGGACCGGCATGGACTCCTGGGAAAGCACAGGTGCAAGACAGTGTATTTGGAGGGCACGGCTTTCGCGAATGGCTTGCCGTCTCGCAGCGTCACTTTGCCATGCGTGATGACTGCGGCTGTGTGCGGAGGGTTAAGCCACCATAGGCTCCTTGTTTTGGATAGCGACACCGCCTGGTTCGTGCGACCTCACCGAGCTGGACGAACGCGCGCGCGATCTTCTCTCGCGTGTTTCGATGGAGGCCTACTCTGGGATACCATCGAACGCAGTGTGCTGAGCAGACAGAACCGATAGATCCTGGCGACATCGGGCGATCTCCAGAATGAGGCCATCTATTCTGGCGTTCCCTGCGGGCGTGCCTCTATCGGACTCAATAGCGCACGCCATCCACGAGCGACGCGGTGCTCGACCGATACGGCGCGAAGCCCTTCCCCCAATCCACCCCAATCACTTCCATGCTGATCCGCGCACCGTCCACATGAACGACGACGTAGTGGAACGGGTTGCCGCCAAGTTCGCTCGATGGTCGCACGAGATGTTCGAGCGACACCTTGTCCTGCGCGCCGGCGGTGAGGTAGTCGCGCACATACGGCTCACCCACGTAGGTGTACAGCGGCGCGCCGCCACCGCCGCTGACAATCTCGTCGATCCGATGCGCACCGGTCGCGTCCACGTACCGCTCCACCCAATGCTCGAACAGGTGCTCGTGGCCAGTCAACAGCAGTCGCACATGATGCGTGCGGATGAGCGGCATCCACTTGGTGCGCACCGATGCCGCCTGGCGCTCGATCTGCGCGCCACCGTGCGGTCCTGAGGAAAACGGCGGATGATGAAAGAACAGCGCGACGTGGACATACCGCCGGCGGTCCAGGCCTTCGAGCTGCCCCTTCACCCAGGCAAACTGCGTCTCATCATCGGGAATGTTCGAGTCGAAGGCAATGAAGAACGTATTGCCGTACCCAAACGCGTACGTCGGATACCCGTTGAGCCTTCGCGGTGAGCCCTCGGGTGGGATCAGCCTGCGGTTTGTCGCGACGTAGTTGCGCATACCATCCATCCGCCGCGCATCCGTGAGATCGGTTGCATTGCCGACATCATGGTTCCCCACCGAGAGGAAGTATGGTACCCCTCCCTCCTGCGTGAGCCGGTTGATGAGCGGCACATAGCTCACGGAAAGCTGCCTGGCGATGGCGCCGTTCTGCACCGCGTCTCCGCTTTGCACAATGAACCGTATCGAATCCGCGTTTGTGCTTGGCTTCTTCATCATCGCCAGCATGGATTCAACAACGAGCTGGTGCTCGGCCTGGAGCTGAACGCCGTCGTGACGGCCACGCGTATCGCCATACGCGATGAACGAGAACTTCGTCACACCGGCGCTCGCGGCCTCGCTCACGAGCGGCGTCTTCGGTGGCAGTGAGGCCACGATCGAATCGGGCGCGGCGCCCTGCGCCGATGCGGCCGACAGCCCCACGCACATGCCGGCGAGTGCGACCGTACCCGCGACGCACTGCCGCCTCCAGAGTCGACTTGTCATCAGCTAGTGTCCATCCTGAAACTCTAAGAAGGCGCTTTTGCAGCAACGGAAACGAGTGACGCATTCGGTGATGGTGCGCCCGTTCGAGTGATGTAGTTTGGTGTTGTCGAGACAGCCAAATACATCGCGAAGAGGCACCGCCGAATGCGTCACATGTCGCCACAGCTCCCCCTCGTTGCGCCGTGGATTGCCCACGCGCATGCCGCCGACCTGGC
>JALYVY010000037.1 GCA_030852985.1 Gemmatimonadota bacterium
ACGCTATACGGGCGAGGCCTCGCGCCTCGCGCCAGACGACGAAGCGCGCCTGAGAGCGTGGATGCGCGCGCTGTACGACGCGGGCGATCGCGGCGGCGCGCTGCGTGAGTTTCAGAAGTTCGAGCGGCGGTTGGCGGAGGACTACGACGCCGAGCCAGCCGTCGCCACGCGCTCGCTCGCCGACGAGATGCGTGCCGCTCCACTGTTGCCGGAGCCGTCGGCTACCATGTCGATCTCGCCTCTGCCGATGCCCGCCACGAGCGACGCGATGGCACCTCCGGCGCCCGAGCCGCCGGCACTGGCACTGGTGGGCGATGCCGATGCCGGACCCATACGAGTGGGGCGAGGACGCGGTGGGCGACAGGGACGCTGGCTCGCGGCGGTCGGGGTGGGTGCGGTAATCCTGATGGCCGCGTTCATCACTCGTGGCATGGCGCGCTCGAGCAACGAGGTCGAAGGCATCCTGGTGGCGCAGCTCGGCAACCATACGCGCGACTCGCTGCTGGCGGGAGCCATCACCGAGGCGCTGCGCGCGGATCTTTCGCAATCGCGACTCACTCGGGTGATGAGTCGGTCGCAAGTGCAGGCGGTGCTGACGCTCATGCGTCGTGCGCCCGGCGACCTGGCGTCTGACGCGACGGTCCGCGAAGTGGCGGAGCGATCGGGCGTAAAGGCGTTCGTCACCGGAGACGTGGCTTCGCTGGGCACCGGCTTTTCCATCTCTGCGGAGCTGATCTCGGTCCAGAAGGGCGAGATCCTTGTCTCGGTGCGCGAGGACGCGCCGGATTCGACGAAACTTCTTGACGCGGTGGATCGGGTGTCGGCGCAGTTGCGTCGGCGTATCGGAGAGTCCATGTGGTCCATTCGCGCGAGCCCGTCGCTCGAGCACGTGACCACCTCCTCGCTGCAGGCGCTTCGGCTCTACTCGGAGGCCATTCGTATCGGCGACCAGGGTGGTGACGGTCATCCGGCGGTGTTGCTGCTGCAGAAAGCCGTGGCGATCGACACGGGCTTCGCGATGGCATACCGCAAGCTCGGCACCTACCTCGGCTACTTTGGCGACGATGCCGGAGCCGCCGCCGCGCTCACCAGGGCATTTCGGCTGCGAAGCCGCCTGCCCGAACTCGAAGGCATGCACATCGCGGGTTCGTACTATCTCAACGCGAACCTCAACGACAGCGCAGTGGCCACCTATCGGGTACTGCTGTCGCTCTATCCGAACGACATGCGCGCCCTGAGCAATCTCGCCGACGCTTACGAGAACCTGAAGGAGTACGCGCGCGCCGAAGTCCTGTTTCGCCGAGCGATCGAAGTCGATTCGTCGGTTGCGCTGTTGTTCAATCATCTCGCCACCGATCAGTTCAATGGGGCGCGCTACGACGCGGCGGAACGCACCCTCGCGGTACGGTCGTCGAAATTTCCGCCGCAGGTGGACGCCGACATCATCGGCGTGTCGATCGTGATGATGCGCGGCGATTTCCGCGGCGCGCGAGAGAGAACCCTCCGCTTGCTCGGTGCCGCGACGCCCGACCTCGACGGCCGATTGGAGCTACTGAAGATGCTCGCGACGCTGTCGATCGTGGACGGTCATCTTCGCGAGTCGGATCGGGATCAACGCACCCTCCAGAAGATGGAGGCAGCCGCGGGGTCGGGAGGCGCCTACCTCGCGGCGGCGATCGCACTGGCGCTGAACGACATCTGGTACCGGCGCGACTCGGTGGGCGGACTCGCGCTGCTGGATTCGAGCCTCACGCGCTTTCCGCTGGCGCCGCTCGCGCCACTCGATCGCAACTACGCGATGCTCGCATACACCTACGCGCTCGGTGGACGTCCCGCGCGTGCGCGTGAGATTCTGGCCGAGCTGCGCGCCAACGAATCCATTCCATTCGCCACCCCCGGCGGCCTGAGCCTCCACGACGAGGGCGCTTATCTCCGCGCGCTCGGCGCCACCGAGCTCGCGGAAGGACACGCGGCGGCGTCCGTCGCCACCTTGCAGCGAGCGAACGAACTGCACTTCTGCCCGACGTGTGCCTTGCCCGACCTGGGCCGAGCGCTGGAGATCGCCGGGGCGCGCGATTCGGCGATCGTGGTGTATGAGCGCTATGTGACCACGCCCTGGTCGGAGTGGCAGAATGCGGGCGGTGAATATCGCGTGTCCGCGTATCAACGACTCGGTGCGTTGCATGAAGCGCGCGGCGACACTGCGCTGGCGCTCGCGGCATACGACAAGGTGGCCGAACTCTGGCGCTCCGCCGATCCGGAGCTTCAGCCCGCGGTCATGGACGCGCGGCGCCGTGCGGGCGCGCTGCGAACCAGCGCTCGCCACGCGATAGTACGTTGAGTGCGACCGCGCTCGGTGCACGGCCGTCGGTCATGACGCGGGCGTGGAGCCGCACCCCGCCGGATACGTGTCCGTCTTGTCCATCAGATCCTCCGAATTCTGAACGCCGCCTTCGCTGAGAATCGGTCGGATGTTGAGTGCGTGAAGGAAGAAGTTGATGGCGTTCGTCACGAGCTGCGGCATCTGGTAGCCGACTCCGTACCGTACTGCGGTCGTGAGCCGCGCTGAGCGGCATGGCGGCATCCCCGCCATCGTCATGCTCGATCCTTTCTCGAGCGCCACAACGGTGTTGTAGCCGAGGTAGGGACCGGTTACGAAGCCGAAGGCCCCGATACCCACGATGACCTTGGCGCCGTATCCGAACACGAGCGCATTCACACCAAGCGATGCGCCTGACAAGCTGTTCGCGAGGCTTTGCTTGACCTCGGGACTTCTGGGTCCCTGCACGCCCCACGCGCCGCCGTTCTGCTTGCCCGCCTTCAGCAGCACCCCACCGAAGTCGTACTCGCCCGTAGCCTCGAGCGTGCCCGTCTGCGCCGTGAACATGGTGGTGAGCGTCAGCGTCTGACGAAACACGACGGACAACGGGACGGCGAGTCCACCGATCGGGAACGACGCGTCAACCGGCACGAAGAAGTTCTGGTGGATATTGCCGGTGACGCCGGCGTCGGTGCCAGCCGCGAGATGGACCCTGAACCCCGTGGCGCCGCGCAGCTCGACCAGCGCAGTGACGACCGTGCCATTGCGGATGACGAGGTCGAAGTGAACGGACGGCTGCTTCAGGAGGAGCGATGCCGTTGCGAGCATCTTCGCGCCCTGCCCGTCGTGTGTGATCGTGATCCCGATGCCGGAGCAACACACGGGGACGATCCTGAAGTTGTCGATGAGGATCTCACTGGCCGCGCCGATCACGACCGGCACGGCTGCCTGTGCCTGTGGTGTGTAGCTCGCAAGGAAGACCGGCGTACCCCAATCTGCGCTCGCTCCCTGCGCGGGTTCGTCGTGCGTTGTGGCGCCGGGATAGTCGGGCGCGGTGTACACCACCATGGACGCGAGGTCGAGCGGCTGGTCGGACGACAACGCCACGTCCTTGATCACATCGGTGATCGCAACCGGACCGAGCGTCACCGCGAGCTCGTCTCCCTTGTGGTCGACGGACAGCACCCGTCCCACGACCCGTCCCGTCGCGAAGAGGATCACGTCCGGTGCGATCTGGTCGGCGTGAGGGGCCTTCGCGTCGATCGTCCAGGTGAGCCCGTTCGGTGCCATCGCGCGAATGGCGTCCGAGCCATGCTCCATGACCAGCACGTCGTCCTGGTACGTGACCTTGTCGTTTCGCGTCGGCGAGATCCCCCATCGCAGCTCGTTTGGCGTGAGTTTGGCCAGCGTTGCGGGTCTCACCGCCTCCTTCGCGGGCGTCGCGACGGCGCTACCCGCTGGCGTGGATGGGTTCGCCCCCACCGCGTCCTGCTTGCCGCACGCAATCGAGGAAATCACACTGAACGAGAGTGTGATCCGAAGGGTCCGTGTCATCATGTTCGTCACGCGGAATGGAGGTACGCCCTGGTCAAGTCTCGAGAGTATCGAGGTGGGCTGTTACCATCGTGACGGCCTGTCGTTACTGCGGTCCGTAACGCCTAAAGCCGACGTGCACTACCCCAGCGTCATCCCGATTACGAGAAACACCAGGAAGCCGACGAAGAACATCGCCGTGCCGCTTGTGGACTCGCGCTCTTCATGCGCTTCTCGCAGAAGCTCTTCGGTTACCAGATACAGCAGCGCAGCGGCGCCGAATGACAGCACGATCTCCATCGCGCCATCCGGCAATCCGCTCAGCACCGTAGCGCCGGCAACCGCGCTCACGAACACGAGCGAGCCGAGCGCGGTGATGGTCGAGAGGATGCGCCCGCGGGTCATGCCGGCGGTCCGAAGCTCGCCGGCGAGGGCCAGCCCGACACTGAGCTGTTCTGCGGCTTCCGCCAGCGCCAGCAGGATGCCGATGCGCGCACCAGCGGCGAAGCCCACGCCAACGAGCACGCCGTCGAGCAGGAAGTCGATGGCGACGGCAACGAGCAGGCTGACCGGGATGCGCGCCGTGCGTGGAAGCCCTGTGGCAGAAGGATGCGTGGCCGCATCATCCCCACCTGGCGCGGTGGCGTCAACCTCCTGATCGTCATCGCCCCTGATCCGGTCCAGGATCTTGTCCACGGCGAGCATCGTCACGATGCCCAGGCCGAATCCCCAGACGACATCCCACACCAGGGCACGACGCTGAATCTCGGGCAGGAGCTCGACGGCCACGACCGCGAACACCACGCCGGCCGCGAGGTGAAGGACGTGACTTCGGAGTCGCGCGAGCAGAGGGAAATACACGCCCGCCGCAGCGCCGACGATGGTAAACACCACCGGGATGATCGCGTAGCGCAAGGTGGTCGCGAGCACCGGCGTCATCGTTAATCCGATCATGATTCGCAGTCCTCGTCTCTCGCACGTGCTCGTGACGGCTGCCCGGGTTCAGCGGGCATTCAGCGGTACGTCGCCACGATCTGTTCGCAGAGGTCCTGGAGGTGTGGAGATTGAAACTGCGGCATCGGCCTGCCCGCACTGAGCACCTTCTCCGGCCGTTGCACGAAGGCAGCAGTAGCGCCCGCGGCCATTGCGCCCGCGATGTCCCAGTCATGGGCAGCCACCAGCACGATGTCGCCGAGGTTCACGCGAAGCTGCGCCGCCGCGTACGCGTATGCCTCGCGCGACGGTTTGTAGTGCTGAATGGCATCGACGGAGAGCACGGCGTCGAACAGGTCGCGAAGGCCAGCGCGTTCGATGAGCGTCGTCGCGGCCCTGGCAGTCGAGTTGGTGAGCGTGGCGATGGTGAATCCCCCTTCCTTCAGCTGCTCCAGGCCCGGACGCACGTCGGGATGGGGCGGAATTTCTCCGAGCGCCTGCTTCAGTATCGCCCGATCGTCGGCGCTCACCTCACCGTGTTGCGCCGCGGCAGTCATCTGCAGCGCGTCGTCGGTCAGTTTGTCGAAGCTCCGATACTCTCCCGTGATGGCAATGGTGAGAAATAATTCCGACACCCGTGAAAACCATGCCTTTCGCACCGCAGATCCATTCGCCTTCGAAAAGATCCGAGCGAACGCGGGGTCGAGCGCCGACATGTCCAGCAGTGTCTCATTGAGATCAAATACGATGGTTGGCTTCATGTCTCCATCTCCCAAGTGGACGCGCGCGACATGCTGAGGCGAAACATGACGTAAGTGAAACGCTGCTCAGCGCCCGCGGGTGTCAGATGCACGTCCCGAAACGTACGAACCAGTTCAAAATCGGCACCGAGCACTTCTGCCAGCGTCTCGGCGCTGTACCGAGCCACAGGCAAGCCGCTGCACGAGGCGGGCCCGTCGAGCGCGAATGTCGCGATGATGGATGTTCCACCAGGCCGGAGCGCATGCGTCATTGCTGCGACGTAACGACGCTGATCATCACCGTCCGTCAGGAAGTGAAACACAGCGCGATCGTGCCAGATGTCGTAGGCGTCCGCCGGCAGTGCGGCGCGCACGACGTCGGCTTCGAGCCATGTGACGTCGAGGCCGCGCGGGCCGACTCGGTCCTTCGCGCGATCAAGCGCCGCCGCGGAAAGATCGAGCACGGTGATCGCGCCGGTGTTGAGGGCGACAAGCGCGTCGACGAGGGTCGAGTCGCCACCACCTACATCAATGATCGCGCGGTTGCGTGCGTCACCTGGCACCTGCGCCATGAGCTCCAGCGAGCGCGTAGACTGCGCTTGATGCCAGCTCAACGTGTTCGCCTCTTTCGTTCGGTATACGCGTTCCCAGTGCGCCTTGAGGTCCACGTGCCAGAGGGTGTCGGTTCACCTGCCGGAAACCCGATGTCCATACATCGGGGTGCACAGGCGCGAGGCGCATCTGCGGATCGATCTGCAACCTATACCATGCACTGTTGCCCTGGCGGCATGGTGTGATCGCCAGGCTATGCCGCGCCGATGGCGACTCGCGCCCTGCTCGAAGCCGGGCCGTTGACGTGTGCCGCCGCGCGTGCCAACGCGAGATCGAGGTCGTCAAACACGTTCTGCTCGCCAATATCCCGCATCGCATGAGAGCGCGAGAGCGCGACGAGCGGCTGCATGTGGACTTCGCTGAGCAGCACGAGCGTGCCGTCGCGGCGGCTACGCACCACGACGTCCCGCAACGCGCGCAGGCCCGTGGCATCGAGTGCCGGCACCGCGCGCATGCGGATGATCAACACCTCGGGGGCGCCAGCGACGCGCGCGATGGTGTCCTTGAACGTCTCCGCCGCGCCAAAGAAGAAGGGACCACTGATCTCGTAGACCTGCACGCCGGCGGGAATGGCCCGACGCCGCACGCTGCCTGGGTCCCGAGCCTCATCACCGTCCGCATCGTCGAGCTCCCGCGTCACCGACACGACGCTCGTCACCTCCGCCATCCGCCGCATGAAGAGGAACGCGGCGAGCACCATGCCGACCTCGATCGCCACCGTGAGGTCGACGACGACCGTGAGCAGGAAGGTCGTGATCAACACCGCGACATCGCTCCGGGGAGAGTGAAGCTCTGAGCGGAACACGCGCCACTCGCTCATGTGAACGCTCACGACGATCAGGATCGCGGCCAGCGTGGTCATCGGGATCAGCGCGGCCCATCGTCCGGCGACGAGTGTGATGACGAGCAGGGTCAGCGAGTGAACGATGCCGGCCACCGGCGTGCGGCCGCCGTTCTTCACGTTCGTCGCGGTGCGGGCAATCGCACCCGTCGCCGGCATGCCGCCGAAGAGCGGCGTGATGAGGTTGGCGATGCCCTGTCCGATGAGCTCCATGTTCGAGCGGTGTCGCCCGCCTATCATGCCGTCGGCGACCACGGCGGAGAGCAGCGACTCCATGGCGCCGAGCATGGCGATGGTGAATGCGGGTCCGATGAGGGCCTGCACCTGCGTGAACGTGAGATGCGGAATCACGGGGGCGGGCAGGGCAGCGCTGATGGCGCCGAATCGGCTGCCGATGGTTTCGATCGGCAGGTGGAAGTACGTCGCGATTGCCGTGGTGGCGACCAGCGCCACGAACGGCGCGGGCACGCGGCGGCTCACGCGAGGCCACAACACGAGGATGAGGAGCGCCGTGACGGCAATCGCGACGGCACTCGGCGTCACCGAGCCGATGTGCGCAGCGAGGGAGCGCCACTTCGCAAAGAACTCCACCGGCACCGCTCCCATGCGCAGTCCAAGAAAATCCTTGAGCTCGCCGGAGAAGATGAGCACCGCGATGCCGCTCGTGAAGCCGGTCACCACTGGCTGCGGGATGAACTTGATGGCGCCGCCGAGCCGCGCGACGCCCATGAACACGAGGATGACGCCGGCCATCAGCGTGGCGACCGTGAGCCCCTCGACGCCGTACTTCTGGACGATACCGTAAACGATGACGACGAACGCACCCGTCGGTCCACCGATCTGCACGCGGGAGCCGCCGAGCAGCGAGATGACGAAGCCGGCGATGATGGCGGTCCACAGGCCACGGTCGGGGGTCAGCCCACTCGCGATGGCAAAGGCGATGGCGAGCGGCAGCGCGACAATCCCCACGATCACACCGGCGGTGACGTCGGCCGTGAGCTGCGCACGATCGTACGAGCGCAGTGTCGTGAACAGTTTTGGGACGAGCACCAGGGCGCCTCGTGATGTGCGAGTACGAAGGGTACGTCGCGCTGAGGCGATGCTGTGCCGGGACATCTCCGCGCCGTGTGGGTGCTTTTCCCGACGACCGCGGGTGGCATGTCCTGCCTCACCAGTTCTATCGTCGCTGAAACTCCGGTGCGCCAAGCGCCAGGCCGAGGAGCTCGATGAGTGTGGGGAGACGTCCCGCGGGCGCGGCGCCCATTCCCGCGCGAGCGGCCAACGGGTTCGACCCCGAAATCAACACGCGATGGGTGTCGGCAGACATCTCTCCCTGCAGGAGTGCGGCGCTGATCGCGTCGACCTGCTGCTCGAGTGAGGCGCCCGGCGCCCATGCCGGAGGCGCCCACTTTCCCGCGACGATCCCGATGACCCGTCCCGCGGCGACGTTGCTGCCGAAATTGATGCGCGACAACACGGCGCCGGTATTCATCCACGCCTCCGCGTCGTCCGGCCATCCTTCCGGGGTAAGATGCCCATACAGGGGTTGGCCGAGCGTTGCCGCGAGCTGGACAGAACGACCCGCGGTGTCGGGTCGGCCCTGCATGACCCGATACGTACTGGCGACAAGCTCATAGGGCGTCTTCACCTTGGAGCGCATTGCTGCCTTGGCATAGAACTCCGGGCTCGCCACTATGAGCGCGAGGACCTGGCGTATGTCGCCGTCGGTGCGCGTAAACGTGGCCGCGGCGCGCCGCACCAACGCGGGCGGAGGTGTATCGGATACGAAATGTCGTACAAGCTTCGTCGCGATGAACAGTGCGGTACTCGGGTGACGCGCAACGATGTCGAGCACTTCCTCGCCGTCCTCCTCGGCCCGCCCGGCGGGCAGGACGTGGCCGAGCACGAGCTTGGAACCGGCGTCGTGGGTCGCCGAATCAAACCGAAACCCGCCTCCTTCACGAGGCGTCTGTAAAGTCCAACCCGTGAGCGCGCGTGCGACGTTGATCACGTCCGTCTGGGTGTATCCGCCATCCACGCCCATGGTGTGAAGCTCCATGAGCTCGCGTCCGTAGTTCTCGTTCAGGCCCCCACGACGCCTGCTGGCGTTAGCGCGAATGCGAGCGGAGTCCGCGGCATTCCGCGCCTTGGCGAGGTTCCTCCATGCGGTCAGCGTGAGATGTGCGGAGTCCGCGGAACTCTGGTAGTTGTCGAGGTAGTAGAGCATGGCGGCACTGTGCGCCACCGCGCCGAGCAGGTCGCGGAACTTGCCGAGGGCGCGTGGACGAATGACGTCGCGGTCGTACTCGAGCAGGGTGAACTGCGTGGGCATCTTGCCGCGAAAGACCGAAAAATGGTTCTCCCAGAAATCAGTCATGACTTCGAGGAGTTGGTGATCGCTCATGACGGCGCGCGCCATCTTCGCGCCGAGGATCTCCTGCACACGCCGGTTGCCAAGGTTGCTCATGATCTTGAAACGCGCGCTGTCGCCCGTGGTCATCGTATAGGGCGCGTTGGCCGCGAGTCCGAGCTCGACGCGGCGCCGGCGGATGAAGACGTCCTGCGGCGGACTCGAATCCACGAGCGCCTTGATGGACATCGTGGTGACGGGAACGTTCGCGAGGGCGCTGTCCGCGCCGCGATCGGGCCAATTTTCCGGAGTCAATTGCCGCACGAGCCAGCGATCGAGGCCCTCGCGCGTGACCAGGGCAGCTTCACCGGATCGTGCGCCGTAGGTCAACCGCTCGAGTGCATGCTTGGCCTGTTGATCGACAGCGAGCTCGCGCGGCTCGTCGTGCGCGGGAAGCGAGGGTTCTGGTACGAGTGTCGTGGCCGCGTGGGAGCAGGCGGTCAGCATCAAGGCCAGCGCACCTGATCCAACGACGTGCGTACGGATGCAAGCCAGAGCGCTGCTACGAGTCATCTTCCAGGCGTTTGTGCGCATCTGTCCAATATCGGCAAGTCATGCGCCGACGGCGATACGTGCAGCACCGCGCCCGAGCGCGCGCGATGCCGGAAGTATCCAATCGCAGCGACCCCTACGGCAATGCAGCGTGCCAGGAGACAGCGTAGGCCCCTCCCCCTTCGGGCACAACGGTCGTACCCAGGAGCAGGCGATCCAATCGATTGCGAGGGTTGGCATGCGCGTGCACCACCACCTTGTGGCCGATGAACGCACCAAGGAACCCACCCATCACCACGTCGCTGGCCCAGTTCTGGTCGAGGTACATGCGCGTGAGGCCGGGAATCGACGCTGCGGTGTAAAGCACGGCACCAACCGGCCACGCGGCACCGGGATGGCGCTCGTTGATCTCGGCCGTAAGCGCGGAAGCGGCAGCGAACGCCGACGCCGAATGGAGCGACGGCAGGGAACGATAGTCGTAGGATGTAAAACCCTTTCCGACGTGAAAGTCGGAATTCTGGTCGTCATGCGTTACGTAGGGACGCGCCCTGCCGAACGGGCCGCGGATGGCCTGGCTCACGACATTCGTGATGAGCAACGCCTCGCCCACGTGCGCGGACACGTCTGTGAGGACAGGGATGTGCGCGAGCCGTCCGATCCCGTATGCCACGAGTGCGCCGGCCGTCAGCGTCGTCTCGTTGGCCTTCGTGAGACGCTTCACGAGGCGAAGGCGCCCGCTATCGCCCTGCACGGACGGTGACTGCGTATAGTGTGCGACCTTCGTGTCGAAGTGCGCAATCTCGCTCGAGACCACAAAGGCGCCGACGAGCAGCGTGATGTCGCGCCCCCTGAAGAGCTGCTGATTCGGATTGGAAGAGCGTAGCGTATCGGCAGGCAGGCGCTGCGCCAGCGCCTCGGAGGCAGTGGCCATTGAAGCGCCCATGAGCAGTGCAAGCAACGCGACCCGAATGCGACCGAGGTCGCGCAGCGAAACCGATCGTCGAGTCGACATCGCGACCCTCTAACTGCCGAAGGGGAAGGTCAGTCCGAGCGCCGTACGGCCATGCGCATCGGGTGCGATACTCGCGTGAAGCAGCATGCGATCGAAATAGTTGTCCGGATGATCATGCGCAAAACGGACGACCTTGAGTCCGCTGAAGATCCCGATGCCGGCGCCGAGCGCGACATCGGAGGCCCAGTGCTTGTCGTGGTACATCCGCCCGACGCCGACGAGTGTGGCCCCGCCATACAGCACCGGCGCGACAAGCGCGGTGTGTCCCGGCCAGAGGTGCGCCAATTCGCTCGTCACCGACGAAGCCGCGGCGAACGCGACCGCCGTGTGGGCTGATGGGAATGAGGACCGGTCTTCCCCGGTAAACCCCTTGCCGAACTTGAAGTCGTTCGGGTTGGAATCGTTTGTGACATACGGGCGCGAGCGGCCGATCAGCCCCTTCAACACGCCAGTGATTCCCGTCGCCAGTACGACGGCTTCCGTGCTGTGCAGGCCGAGGTCCTCTGCCGCGGAGTTCTTTCCGTAGCGCCCGTACAGGTAGATCGCGGGGCCGATGATGTACGCACCAGGCACGGAGAGCAACTCGAATGCGGATGCACCCCGATCCACGAATCCCTTCTGTAGCGTGTCGTGCTGCAGACGTCGCGCGATGGACTTGTCGATCGGGAACATCGCGACCGTGAGCCCCGCGAACCCGGCGGCGAGCGCCGCATCGCCCGCGGTGAACAGTCGGGCGTGGTTGGTGTGCTGCGCCGTGTCCGGCGCGCTCGACATCTGCGCCCCGGCGGCCATCGGGAGGAGTGCGGCAGACAGCAGTGCCGCAAATGCGTGTCGGCGGGTGGGTGTGTTCATTGAACTGGCCTCGAGTGCGAAGGAATGACGTGGGGATCAGAGCGCCGGCGTCGCCGGTTGTCGAACAGCGTGATGGAGATGACGGCGATGGCGACGCCGTCGACGGAGGCACTGCTACCGCGCGAGCGACTCAAAGTCGCCACCGCAGGCCGGCGTTGATCGCCCGCCCTTCGAGCGGCGCCCACTCGTCCACCGTCAAGCGACCTCCTTCGCCAGGCGTCCGACGGAGCAGGGGATCGAAGCTGGTCTGCCGAACGTTCGTGAGGTTCTCGAGGTTCACGTAGACCGTCGCCGCGCCGAAACGCTGCGACGCGAGAAGCCCGATCGTCGCGTAACCCGGCGCCACGGCGCGGTACGGATTCTCGTCGAGTGCCTGCGGTCCGGTGTAAAACGCCTCGATGCCGAAGCGGGTCCCGGACTCGTCCTCCTCGAAGGCCACATCAAGGCCACCGGTCTCGCGGGGCACGTACGGTGTCTCCCGCAAACGTCCCGTCTCCGGCGAGGTCTCCCGCGTGCGCGCGAGCGCGTAAAACGCCGTGACGATAACGGGCTCCTCGTTGTAAACGCCGAACAGCTCGGCGCCGTGCGTGTGAGCAGATCCGATCGCGTTAACAAGTCGCAGCGCACCCGTCGTGTCGCCGGTAACGCGCCGAAGCCCCACGGGATTCGCGACGCGCGAAGCGAAGAGCGTGGCGCTGGCCTCGAACGGACCACGCGTGCTGCTCACATCGAGCGAGGCACTCCGCGCACGCTCGGCGTCCAGGTTCAGCGGACCCACCACGCGGGTGAGTCCAAAGAGTTCCGTCTCGCCCGTGAGTGCAGTCGGGGCAGCCCACGCGGTGCCACCGGAAAGACGCACGCTGAACGCGCGCTGCGCGTGCATCAGCAGCGACACGCGAGGCGTGCAGATCGAGCCGTACGTGCTCGACAGGTCGCAACGGCCGTTGAGCTGCGTAGAAAGCCAGTCGCGCGGCACGTAGGTCTCCTGCGCGAACACCGCGGGCGTACTGCGATCCTCATCGAAACGCGCGACGTCGCGATTCCGGTAGCGCTCCAGCTGCACGGCCACACCGGCGAGCATGGTCTGCGCGCCCGACACGACCGTTCCGGTAACTTCGCCGAAGAGCGTCTCAGCCCGCTCGCGCTCGCGCTGGATGCCGAAGCGTCGCACCCGATCCTGGAGATTCGCCGCCGCGCGCACCGCGATGGACACCGCGCTCGTCACGCGCGTTCGCGCTGAGAGGCCAACGTCCGCATGGCGCGTGGTAAGGCTTTCAGGAAAGGTGTTGGTCAGCGTTGCGCCCGACGCTGAACCACCGCCGCGATCCTCCGCCAAGGCGCCGGCAGTCACCATCAGCGAATTGCCCACCGAGTCACTCGCAAAGAAGCGCGGGCGGATCTCGATGCGGCGAAAGCCGGGAACGTCCGACCACCCATCGCCGTTCACGTCCGCAGCGCGCTGCGCGTGGACACCCGCGAGCACGGTCGCACCACGTCCCTCCGCGTCGCGCGCGAGGAACGCGACCGCATCCGTGCCACCTCGGCCGTTTGCGTTCACGAGGACATCCGAACTGTCCGACGGACGACGCGAGATGAGGTTCAGCACACCGCCCACCGCACCCGGCCCATACAGCGCACTGGCGGCGCCCTTGATCACCTCGGCCTGTCGGAGGTCGAGGGGTGGCATCTGGAGGAGTCCGAAGCTTCCTGCCTGCGCGCCGTACAGCGGAAGCCCATCGGTGAGGACCTGCGTATAGCGTCCGCTCGCGCCAAGGATGCGAACAGCTGCTCCGCCGAGCGATGGCGAGGTGGCCTGGACACTCACGCCGCTCATCTCCGTGAGCAGCACACGCAGGTCGGCCGGGTGCATCTGCGTCTTTTCGCCGACGTCCTCGCCAGCGAGCACCTCGATCCGCAGTGGCTCATCCTCAACGCGCCGTTCGGAACGTGTGGAGCTCACGATGACCGGCGCGATAGTCTCGACGCGTTCAGTCAATTGCCGTGTGATGGTGGTGTCGCTCCCGGCGACGAGCACCAGCGTCAGCGTATCGGGCGCGTAGCCGATGCGACGCGTGATGATCGTCGACGCGCCAGGCGGTAGTAGAAGCGTTGCGCCGCCGCTGGCGTTCGTGACCTGCGCCACGCGTCCCTTCGCAACGACCGCGCCCTCGATGGTCGCTGCTCCCCCTCGCACGACCACGTGAAGCGTCGCAGGGGTGGCGACACCGGGCACCGCTTGCGCGACTGCCGCCGACCCGCCGACAGCGATCGCGCACACTACGACCGCGGAGCATGCGAGCCCGGTTCGGGTGCGCGCGCGAGGGACAGCTTCAATTGGCGTCGTTGGCGTCATGCGTGAGACTCAGGTGCAGCACACCGCTTTTGCTGGTGCGATGCCGAGGAGCCTACTCATCGAACCTGACGCCACGATCACATTCCCAGAGGGCGAGCCGACTCAACCGCATTAAACGCAGCTCGACGTGCTTACTCTCAGACCCTACCGAGCGTGACGTGTCGCTCAGTCCCTGCGTGGAAGCAGCAGCGTCACGACGGTTCCATCACCAGGTGATGACGCAATCGTCAATCGTCCACCATGTGCTTCCGCGATCCACCGGGCGATGGGGAGCCCGAGCCCCGTGCCTTGCGCCGAGGCGCGCGCACGATCTGTCCGGAAGAAGCGGTCGAACACGCGCGGCAGCGCCGCGCCGTCGATGCCAATGCCGCTGTCCGCCACCTCGACCAGCAGCGACGTGCCCTCGGCGCGCACGGAAACGCCGACGCGGCCACCGGTCGGTGTGTACTTGATTGCGTTGTCGACCAGCGCTGCCACGAGTCGGCGCAGGAGCACGACGTTCCCGTATACCGGCGCCTCCTCGAAGCGGGCCAGCGTGAGGGTGACGTCGCGCTGCCGTGCTACCGTGCCGAACGCGGACACGACATCCGACACCACGTCGTCGAGGTACGCGGGCACTCGCTCGATCGCTACCTCGCGCCCGTCGCCGCCCGCGAGGATGAGGAGGTCCTCGACCACGCCGCTGAGGCGCGCGGCTTCGCTCGCGATCACTTCAAGCGCGCGTCGGCTGTCTGCATCGCCGCCCGGCCGCGCGAGCGCGACCTCCGCTTCCGTGCGCAGCACCGTCACGGGCGTTCGGAGCTCGTGGCTCGCGTCCGCCATGAACTCACGCATCTGCGCGACGACCGATTCGACGGGCGCGGATGATTTCCGGGCGAGGAACACGCCACCCATCGCGACGAACGCGAGCGCGATTGCGGCGGCCGCACTGAACTGCGAAATGAGTCGCGTGTAGCGATCCTCGAGGTCTTCGAGATCGGCAGACGCAACTGCGGTGAGGGTTCTTCCGTCCGCCGCGCGAAACCGATGCGCCCGCGCGCGCTCCACGTGCTCGGCGCCACTCGGCAACTGCCGTGTCGCCTCTCCGTGCGCTGCGGCCCTTGCCGCCTCCTGCACGACCCTGCTTACGGAGTCGCCCACCAGAGGCGCACCGGTCGAGTCCAGGATGTACAGGGAGAGCGAGGGAATGCGCAGACCCGATGTGGTCTGCACCCAGTTCGGTGCAGTCGATGTACCCTCGCGCACCAGCAGATCGACCGCCGCCGCGAGCGACGTGTCCAGCTCGCGCCGAACTTGCCGAGCCACCACGAAGAAAAGACCGCCGCCGAGTACCAGGAGGATGCCCGCATACGTGGCGACATACCACGCGGTAAGCCGAAAGCGGAGCGTGGCGAGCGGTTCCAGGCCGTTGCGCCGCGTACTCACACGTGCTGGCGACGGATGCTCAGTCATCGAGGCCGAAGCGATATCCCGCGCCGCGCATGGTATGAATGAGCTTCTGTTCGTACCCGTCATCGATCTTGACGCGCAGCCGCCTGACGAGTGCCTCGAGTGCGTTCGACGTCGGATCGTGGTTCTCGTCCCACACCTTCGCCGTGATGGACGCGCGGTCCACTACGGCGTTCGTGTTCCGGATGAAGAATTCGAGGAGCGCGAATTCTTTTACGGTCAGCGCGATGGACTGTCCGCCGCGCGTAACCTGCCGCGCGACAAGATCCACCTCCATGTCCGCGATCCGGACCCGCTCGGCGAGGAGCTGGTTGCCGCGTCGCCCCAGCGCGCGGATGCGTGCAACAAGCTCCGGAAAGGCGAAGGGCTTGGTGAGATAGTCGTCGGCCCCGTACTCCAGGCCGCGCACACGATCGCCAACGGCATCCCGCGCAGTCAGCATCAGAATCGGAGTGGCAATGCCGCGTTCGCGGGCAAAGGAACACAGGTCGAAGCCGTTGCCATCCGGCAGCATCACGTCGAGGACGATGACGTCGTGAGTGGCGAACACCAGGCGCTCACGCGCCTCGGCGGCGGTGTTCGCAACGACGGCATCGATGCCCACGTCGCGCAGTCCGCGCCGGATGGAATCGGAAAGCCGTATGTCATCTTCGGCGAGCAACACGCGCATCGTGGAGACTACACTGCCGGGGGCGGAGCGCACCAGTTGCGTGTGCGGTAGCGCTTGATTGTGCAGCCTGCCGTCACGGCGCCGGTGTGCCACCGGCCACGGGGCAAAGCTGCGCCACCGCCGCGCGACGTCTTTCCCTTGTTGCTCACAATTGCCGCGCGGCCCAGAAGATCCGCTGCCCGACGCTCGCCAGCACAAGAGCAGACATGACACCAAATAGCACGACGAGCCGATCGGGAAGCAGGAAGAACACGGTGTAAAACAGTATGGTCTCCGTCCCGCCGACCACGCCCGCGGGCATCGTGATCGACGTCAGCTCGCCACGCGAGCGCGCCCCCAGGTCGCGCCGCTCGAGGAGCGCCGCGAGATACATCCACGAGGCCGCGTTGAGGTAGAAGCTGCCGAGCAGCACGAGGGCGGCGACTGCGAGTGGAAGGCGAGGCGACGCGATGACAAAGGCGATCGGAATCGCGGCGTACACCACGAAATCCAACAGGATGTCGACGTAACCGCCGAAGTCCGTCTGCGATCCCTGCGCGCGCGCGAGCGAGCCGTCGAGGCCATCCAGCAACCGGTTAAGAAGCCACAGAGCGAGCGCGGGCCGATACGCTCCAAGCGCGACGAGCACCGCCGCACTGATGCCCGCGACGAAGGCGACGAGTGTGAGCGCCATCGGTGACAAGCGCTGCCCGATCGCCCGCGCCGCTGGCGCGAACACGCGCTCCTTCACTGGTCGCAGGATCAAGTCGAGCATCACTAAGCCGAGGCAGGGAAGACGAGCGCACTGCGTGGAGCGAGAGATAGCCAGACTGCGTCGCCAATATTTGGCAATGTGTCACTCGACGCGAGCGCAGCCTCCAACTCGACACCCAGTTCGCCACCGCCGTTCGCAAGCCGGACAACCGCTGTCGTACCGCGCGCCCGCTGCCGGAAGCCAACGATGCGTCCCGCTACGGATTGCTCGCGCGATGGCCCAACGCGAAGTCCCTCGGCACGCACCGCGACGATCACTGGCGTTAGCGCGGGCAGTGTGTTGCGCAATGCCGTTGCCTGCAGCACGCCGAGCGCGCACTCGACCTCGCCGTCGGCTCGTATGACTCCGGGAACCTCCTGATAGAGACCGAGAAAGCGCGCGACGGCGAGCGTCGCCGGGTGCGCGAAGAGCTCTGCCGGTGTCGACACCTGTGCGATGCGCCCGTCGAGCAGCACGGCGACGCGGTCGGCGAGGAGGCCCGCGTCGTCGAGGTCGTGCGTGACGAGCATCATCGCCGGTCCGTACTCCTCCTGCGCCGCGACAACCGCCTCCCGCACTTCGTCGCGCAGCGTTGGATCAAGCGCCGACAGCGGCTCGTCGAGCAGGAGCGCCGCCGGCCGCGCCGCGATCGCGCGCGCCAGGGCCACGCGGTGACGCTGCCCGCCGCTCAACGTGTGTATTGCGCGAGCGCCGAAGTCCTCCAGACGCATGGCCGTCAGTGCGGTGCGTACGCGTGCCTGCACATCCTGCCCTCGCTGTCCGCGAACCCGCAGAGGAAAAGCGACGTTCTCGGCCACGCTCAGATGCGAGAACAGCACCGGCGACTGATGCAGGTACACGACGTCGCGGCGCTCGGGCGGTAGGCGCGTCACATCCGCCGCGCCGACCAGCACGCGTCCACTGTCGACACGAGCGAGGCCCGCCACGGCACGTAGCAGCGTCGTCTTACCGGCTCCCGAGGGCCCGAGTACGACGATCCGCTCTCCTGCCGCGACGCTCAGCGACAGGTCGACTAAACCCGGCCCATCACCGAAGCGCACCGAGAGGCGGTCGAGGTGCAGCGCCTGTCCGTCCGAAGTGCGTAAAGGCAAGTCAGTCATGAGACCGGCGCCACCGTGCGGCGTGCCGCCCATCGCAGCGCGACGAACGCGACCGCCGGTGGAATCAGCAGGAGGAGCGCGCCCACGGCCGCCGGCTGATCCTGACCCGCACGGACATAGGCGAAGACCTCGAGCGGAAGTGCGCGCACCTCTCCTCCCCCGACGACCAGTGTCAACGCGAACTGCGACCACGAGACGAGAAACCCGACGATAAGTGCCTCAGTGATCTGCGGGCGAAGCAGTGGCAGCGTGACGCGTCGCCAGGTTTGTGCGTTCGTTGCGCCAAGCGTGCGAGATTCCTCCTCCACGCGCGCGTCGAACAGCGTAAACGTGCCGAGGAAGAGCAGTGTCAGGTAGCCGGTCGCCGGCACCAGGTGTGCGAGCAGCACGCCGGCGGATGTGCCGCCGAGCCCGACACCGATCAACATGACCTGGAGTCCGGTGCCAAGGGCGAGCGGGGGTGCGGCGACGGGCAGAAACGCTGCGGCCGCCGCCAGATGGCGCGGCCACCCACGAAGTCGCGCCAGTGCCCGACCGAGCGGGATGGCAACGCAACAGGCCACTATCGCCGTCGCCATGCCGAGGACAACACTCGTCGCGAGCGCACGAAGCATGGCGTCGCCATTCCGCGAGAGGTGCCACGCGTCGAGCGTCCAATGCGCGGGGAACAGCGCCGGGAAAAACCACCCCCCGCCAAACGACTGCATCACCAGCAGCAGCAGCGGGCCGACGCTCGTGAGTGTGAGGATCATGAGCAGCATCGCTCGCAATGCGGGGCTGGAACGAGGCGCGATTCCCATGACGTCGCCGTTCACTCGGCGAGCGGCTCCCATCGCGCGCGTGCCCACTCGTGCGCCGCGACCGCGACGATGGCGATCCCCAGTAGCAACAGCGTGAGCACGTACGCATCGCCGCGGCGGGTGAGATCGGGATCAGCCGCACGATCGGCAATCGCGAGCGGCAGCACCAGCGGCGCGCTCGGCGCCAGCAGTGCGGCGGCCTCGTAGCTCCCGGCGACGAAGATGAAGACCGAGAGAACCGCCGGTAGCAGGCCACGCCAGAGTACGGGCCACGTCACGCGTCGAAAGGTCGCCCATGCGCCGGCGCCGAGCGTATGTGCGGCTTCTTCCGCGGCGCTCGTACGTGTCGCGAGGAGCGCGCTCGCGACCACCGAGAGGAACGCCGTCTCCTTCCAGGCCATGGTCAGCATGAGCCCGATGCCCCATCGGTCATAGACCAGCGCGGGCATGTCCGCGGGTGCGGAGAGCCAGCCGCCCGCGAATGCCAGTCGCGCGAGCAGACCACTCTGGCCGAGGACCCAGACGCCGAGTGCCGCCGCAACCAGTTGTGGCAGCGGAAGGGGCAGGGCGGCGAGGGCGAGACCGATACGATCGGTGAAGCGTGTGCCCCGAAAGACCACCGCAACGGTCACGGCAGCGACCGTCGCGAGTGTGGTCGCCATTGCCGCGACGCCGATGCTCAGAACGAGTCCCGCCCACGTGGCTGGATCGGCGAGGACACGCGCAATGCGCACCGTGGAGGCGTTGCCCGCGCCTGCGCCGACGATGCCCGCGCTCGCCGCGGCGGAGTAGGCGATGCCGGCTAGGACGGGCGCCGCGACCGCGAGCGCGAGCAGGACACCGACGAGGCCATCCCTTCCAACGCCACGGTCCGCGCGTGCTTTCATCACCCGCTACCGGGCCTCTTGGCCGCTGCGGAGCGTACGTGCATACGCCAGTCGGCGGCGAGCCGCTCATGGTAGCGCGGCGACACTTCGGGTCGCGCGTACTTCGCCAGCGAGTCGCGCGGCACCTGGCGAGGGTCCGCCTCGAGGGCTTCGAATCGCGCTCGCCACGCGTCTGGCAACCGCCGCACGTTGAGCACCGTGCCGTCGGCCCAGACCTCTGGCTTTTGCTTCTCCAGCTGCGCCTCTGGCGAGAGCAGAAAATCCGCGACGATCATCGCGCCTGCTGCGTTCGGCGCGTTCCACGGGATCCCCAGGTAGTGGCTGTTCGCGATGGTGCCGTCGCGGAGCACGAGCGCTCGGGCCGTCGCGGGGAGGACGTGCTGGCGCACCTTCGTGACGACCTCGTTCTGGTTGTTGGACATGGAGAAATCAATCTCGCCGTTCGCGAAGAGCCGGTGCATCGTGGCCACGTCGGGCGGATACGTCGCGCCGGCGCGCCAGAGAAACGGTCGCAGCGAATCGAGCCATGCGAAGACGTGCTCACGCGCTGCGAAGTAGTGCGTTGAGTCGAAGCCGCCGGCGAAACTCGCCGCACCGCCGCCTTCGGCATACATCAGCATCTTGAGAAAGGTCGTGCCCGTAAAGCCCTGATCGTACGTGAAGCGTCCGGGATGCGCGCGGATCCATTGCGCCAGTTCCGCGAAGCTCCGTGGCGGCTCGGGTGTGCGGATGGAGTCGTAGATGAGCGCGAACTGCACGCGTCCCCACGGGCTCTCGTAGCCGGCGGGATCCTGTTCGAAGTCGCGCATGACGATCGGTGACGTGCTGTCGACATATGCGGCCGCTGGCAGCCGCCCCGCCCACGGACCCGCGAGGAGGCGCTCGCGCCTGAGATTGCCGAACGTCTCGCCGTTGATCCACAGCAGGCTCGCCGACCCCTTGCGTCGACCCGCCTCGCGCTCGATGACGAGCTGATTGACGAGCTCCGGTCCCTGTCCCTCGACGGCGCGCAGCGTGACGCCGTATCGCTCTCTAAGACGCGGAGCGACCCATCCATCGACGTAGGCGTTGATCGAGGGATCTCCACGCCACATACGCCACACCACCTCGGTGCCACGCGCCCGCGCGAGCACGCTGTCCCAGGGCAGATGCGCGAGCGCATCCACCTCCGCCTGACCCGCGGGCGGGTCGCTCGGCGACGCACACGCCGCGAGCAGCAGCAGCGACGCCACTACTGCGGCGCGCCGCAGTGCCATCGCGGGTGGCGTTCGCCCGCGATGGCGTGCGCGGTCAGAACGCAAAGCGAGCCGAGAACTGCACCTGGCGCGGTGGGCCAGCGCTCGAGAGAAGGATGGGATCGCCGGGGCGACCGACCTGCGTGCGTGCGCCGCCACCCGGTATGCCGTTGGCGTAACCGCTCGCGACGGTGGAGTTCAGCACGTTGAACACGTCGGCACGGAGCTCGAGCGCTCCGCCGAGCAGGGCGGTGCCGGGCACCGCGTACGCCACACTCCCGTGCAGCAGGAACGCACTCGGCAGGCGCTCACCGTTGCGCGGCACGCCGAAGAAGCGGTCCTGATTGCCGAGGAAGCCGTTGCCGAAGGTGTCGCCAGATCCGTCGAGGTCGCGGAACGAGGCGATGCGATTGATCGGCTGCCCGGTTTGGTAGTCGACGATTGTCGCGAGCACGAGATGGCTGATTCCCGCGTACGTGGTGCGGATGGTGACCTTGTGCCGGCGGTCATTCACCGCGTCGGCCCACTCGAGGTCGAAGTTGTTTCCCTGTGTCGCGTTGAAGTTGATGTCCTCGGTGTTGTTGCGCGAGTGCGACCAGACCCAGTTGGCATCCACAAGGAGCGATCGCGCGGCCTGGTAGCGCAGTGCCGTGTAGAGGCCGCGGTAGGTGGACCGGCCGCCACTTTCGCTCGTCGTGTGTCGACGGAAACTCCCTGTCGTCGGGAGAACGGGACGGTAGGCATCGCCGGTGCTCACCGGCAGCGAGACAGAGTCCGCCGGTCCGATCCCCTTTGCATCCGGATTGAGGTCCCACGAGCGTGGCAGGTGAATGGTGTTCGCGAGCACGGCGTCGACGCTAAGAGCCGTGCGATCGCCAAATTGCCGTTGCCATCCTGCCGAATATTGGTAGCTCGTGGGGTCCTGAATGCCGAGCGCGAACAGTTCGCGAATCTCGCCGGCCGGTAGCTGGGAGCGATTCAGTGTCGCGCTGCGCGGGCCCTTTAGAAATGCCGGCGTCTGCGACCCCTGAAAGGTCACCGTTTGATTGCCGTCCGGGCCGAACTGTATGGCGTCGGAATAGATGGTGTAGGGCAGTTTACCGGTGTAGACACCGGCGCCTCCGCGCAGCACGGTGTTCGGCCCGGCAAGCCAGTTCACGGACACCCGCGGCTGGAAGTTGTTCAGTTGGGGCGAGCTGTTGCCGCGCGAGGTGAGGTCGTCGTAGTCCCACCTAAGGCCCGTCGTCACCGTGAGCGCCGGCGTTGCCCGCCACTCGTCCTCGACGAAGGCGCCAACGAGCGACTGCTCGAGATCCACCTGCTTCTGCGCCGCATCGACGGTGTAGCTGAGGACACGCACGTCCGCGGGTACATCGGCAAAGCGGTAGCGCGCGTCGGGCTGCTGCGGGATGTTCCCTTCATCGAGAACGGTGTACGCGCCACTGGGATTGGTCTGCGAGCCCGTCAGACGGAATGCGGAGCGGAACGCGTCGACGCCAAGGTGGAGCTGATGGGCGTCGGTGAGGCTCGTGGAGAAGACGTCCTTGAGCTGGAGTTGCCGCTCCTGCTCGTCGAAGATGAAGTTGCTGGATCCCACGACGCCGACGGCTACCGTGTCGCTGCCGCCGCGGCCATTGGGTTGTACCTGCTTGATGGTGACCTGCGGCGTATTGAAGTCGCTGCGCGCCGGCGGATAGTTCCAGTGAAAGGTGCCGAACTGTGCGCTCGCTTCGTTCGTGGCGCGTCCGCCGCGCAGCGCACTGCGATGCGTGAGCGCGGCAACGCTGCCAATGCGCTGCACCGTGATGTCCGCTTCGGGCGCAACGATGCCGGTGCCCTCACCCGCGCGATTCACATTGCTCGCTGCTGCACGCAACGTCGTGGTTTGCGTCGGACTCCAGCCCTGATCGATGCGACCGAACGCCTTCACCGTCTGCCGCAACTCTCGGCCGAGAAACGTCGCGCTGGCCGTCGAGTTGATGCGGTCCTCATTCTCGTTGGTGTATTCGAGCGCACCGAACGCGTACGTCGCCGTGCCATCCTCGCGCACGCGTCGCAGCGGACCGCCGCCGGCTCCGCCGACCTGCGTTCGGCGGAATCCCTTCTGCGCGCGCCGGAAGTCCGACACGTTCTCCCCGTTGGGCACGACAGGCGACTGCGCGTCGACGGGCAGGCCCGGACGATCATAGACGAATGCCTCACCGGCCCACTGCTCGCCGCCGGCGCGTGTCTCCATGTTGACGACGCCGTTCGAGCTGCGGCCGAACGCAGCGCCATAGCTGTTCGCCAACACACCGAGGCGGTTCAGCGCCGAAAGCGGCACCTCCACACGCGGGCCGCCGAGGAAGCCCTCGTTGTTCTCGAGTCCATCGAGCGAATACTGCGTGTAAAGCGAATTCGCGCCGTTGATGGTGAGCTTCGGCGCGTCGCCGAAGAAGCCCGTGGATTGCGCGACCCCGGGAATGTTGTAGGCCAGCGCGATCGGATCCCGCGCGTCGGTGGGGAGACGCTGCAACTCCTCCCGCTCCACTGTGCCGCCGGTCGCGGCGTCGCGCGTGTTGAGCAACGGCCGCGTGCGCGACGCGACCACGCTGACGACGTCGAGCCGCGCGAGCGGAAGCAACGTGACGCCGATGACGCGCCGCGTTCCTCCCGCCATCGCTGGCACGGTGAGACTGGCCGAGCGCAAGCCAGTTCCAGCAACGGTCAGAACTCCGGCCGTGGATGCTGGAACCGTGAACTCGAAGCGACCGCTGCTATCGGTGAGAGTGCTCGCACCGCTTGGCGCGAAACGAACTTCTGCGCCCGGCACCGGCAATCCACTCTGCTCCCTCACTACGCCGGCGACCTGCGCCGAAGACTGCGCGATGCCGAGCGCCGGACAAAGGATGGCGACGACGAGCGCGAAGACGGGAAGACGACGATAGGAGTTCACCATGAGCACACCTTCATCATGTCGTGACGCATGTCGAGCATTACCTGCACGCGCAGTTTGTAGTGCGGCATGGATGACGTCGGGGAAGGAAGTGTAGCAAACCGTAGCGACGGACAAGTCACGCGCTTGGGGAATCGTTCCGTCGGATCACTTGTCGGCGCGGTGCGGCGATGAATGCTGGAATCGGCGCACCAAGGCCGGCGCGAACGACACCGCGATCAGCAGCGCGGCAGCAATGCCCACCTTGACGAGTGCCGCGCGCGAGGCGCCCTGCGCCCCGGCGATGAGGCTGTCCGCGAACCAGGTGTACACGATGGTGCCGGGGATGATGCCGAGGGCGGTGCCCAGCAGGTAGCCGCGCAACGGCACCCCCGCGAGACCGGCGGCGAAGCTCAGCAGGTTGAAGGGCACCACCGGCAGCAACCGCAGCCGGAAGATGGTCATGAAGCCGCCGCGATCGACCAGGCCATCGAGCTTTTCGACCTTCGATCCCAGCAGGTGGCGGAGCGCATCGCGCCCCAGCGCTTTCGCGAGCAAATACGACCCCGTGGCGCCAAGCACGGCGCCGCACCAATTGAGGACCGAGCCGAGCACGGTGCCGAAGATTGCGCCGCCGGCCAGCGTGAACGGCGTGGCGGGCAGGCCGAACGTGGCCACGATCGCGTACACGACCACAAAGATCGGCGCGATCGCCCGCACCCCGCGCGCTCGGCGCACAGCGTCCGCGAGCCGTGCCGGGTCGCGCAGTCCGAATAGACCGAACTTCCACGCGGCGAACACCGCCGCCGCGATCAGTGCGACAAGCACGGCAACACGCACCAACGTGGCCCGTCGACCGAGCGGTTGCTCGTCTCGGCGTGTGGGGCGCGGCGTCTCGGTTGTACTCACCGCCACAGCCTGAAGTAGAAGCTGAAGAGTCCCTTCGCTCGCGGCGTAAGACGTTGCCGGCGATACGCGTCCGCTGCCTTGCGAATCGCTTCGGCGTGGGTGGGATAGGGATGAATGGTCTTGCCGAGTCCCGAGAGCCCGATGCCATTCGTCATCGCGGCAGTGACCTCACTGATCGTCTCGCCCGCATGGTTGGAGACGAGCGTCGCGCCGAGAATCCGGTCGCTGCCACGCGCGAGGTGTACGCGGAAGAATCCGTCGGTATCCCCGTCGAGTACCGCGCGGTCCACTTGCGCCAGCGGGATGGTGATGGTCTCCACCGCGTCGCCCGACTCCGCCACTTCGCGAGCGCCGATGCCGACGTGCGCGACTTCTGGCGACGTGTAGGTGCACCACGGCATCACCAGATCGCTCGCCTTCCCGCCGCCGATGCCGTAGAAAAGCGCGTTCGGG
Source organism: Gemmatimonadota bacterium (assembly GCA_030852985.1). Taxonomy (GTDB): domain Bacteria; phylum Gemmatimonadota; class Gemmatimonadetes; order Gemmatimonadales; family Gemmatimonadaceae; genus AG11. The sequence goes on from JALYVY010000037.1 coordinate 25,270, forward strand.
ACAACCAGGCGCGCCTGCGCATCAGCGGCGTGCGTGAACTGGTACTTCGACGCGCAGTCGCCAATCGCGAAGACGTGGTGGTTGGACGAACGGAAGCGATCATTCACGTCGATGCCGTTGTGGTCGAACTGCACGCCTGCGGTCTCGAGACCGAGGCCCTCGACATTGGGCGCGCGGCCCGCCGCCACGAGGATCTGGTCGCCGTGGCATTCGGCACGGCGACCATCCATTTCGTACGTCAGCGTGCAGCCGTCGTCATCGCGGTGCGCCGCGAGGATCTTTACCCCCTGGCGCAGCACGACACCGTCGGCGACAAGGGCGCGCTCGACGATGGCGGCGGCGTCGGCGTCCTCGCGCGCAAGCAGCTGCGCGCCGGCGTCAAGAATCGTCACTTGGCTGCCGAGCCGAGCGAAGGCCTGCGCCAGTTCACAGCCGATGGGCCCTCCGCCAATCACGAGCAGGCGACGCGGCAGCACGTCGACGTCGAAGACCGTTTCGTTCGTCAGGTAGCCGGTCTCTTCGAGCCCAACGATCTCTGGCGCCGCGGCGCGGCCGCCGGTGGCAATGATCGCGCGCCGGAAATGCAGGGGGATGTCGCGCTGGTCGTCGCCACGCACCGAGATGCTCGAGGCGCCGGTGAACCGCGCGCTGCCGAGGAATACGTCGACACCGAGGTCACGGAAGCGCGCCGCCGAATCCACGGCACTCAGGTCCGCGCGCAGCGTGCGCATGCGCGTCATCGCGGCGGCGAAGTCGCCCGAGCCGGTCGCGGCGGGCC
>JALYVY010000038.1 GCA_030852985.1 Gemmatimonadota bacterium
GTGCACGATCGCGCGCGAGCATGAACGTGTTGATCATGATGCCCGATTTCCGACAGGCCGCGACTTCCTGAAGCGTCTGCTCGATGACGGTGACGTCGAGCCCAAAGGAGTTCTTGTAGATCTGCCCGTCCGGCAAGGTGAGCGCCGAAGGCTTCCCATCGGTGATCATGATGATCTGGCGCATGTCCTTCTTCTGCGCCATCAGCAGGCGTCGTGCGAGCTTCAGCCCTTCGGCCGTGTTGGTGTGATACGGTCCCACCTGCGCACTCGCGAGCGTGGCCAACGGAATCTCCTCGGCGGAGTCGTGAAAGAGCACGACCTTGATGGAATCGCCGGGAAACTGGGTCCGGATCAGGTGCGTTAGCGCAAGTGCCACTTTCTTGGCTGGTGTAAAGCGATCCTCGCCATACAGGATCATGGAGTGCGAGCAGTCGAGCATCAGCACCGTCGCGCAGCTCGACCGGTACTCGGCCTGGCGCACCATGAGGTCGCTGTACTCGAGATCCAGCGGGACCTTCACGTCGCCGGTGCGGATCATGGAGTTCTTGAGCGTCTCGTTGACGTCGATGTTCAACACGTCGCCGAACTCGTATGGCTTGCTCCAGCCGTCCGACTCGATGCCCGTGGCGAGATAGGGCGTGTCGTGGCTTCCGAAGCTCGACTTGCCGAGTGAGCCGAGGAGGCCTCGCAGGGTCTTGTAGCCGAGGAAGTCGATGCCCTTGTTGGTGAGGTTGAAGTTCACGTCTTTCGACGCGGCGTGCGCCATGGAACCCTTGCCCTCGAGCGGCTGGTGCCCCGCGGGCATCTGCGGCGGCGTCTCGAGGTTGAGGTAGCCCTCCTTGATGAGGCGCTGGACGAGGTCATCGAGGAGCTTGGCGAGCTTCGCCTGCGCCTCCTCATCCCCTTCGCCGCGCAGGGCCTCGAGCATCTCGGGGGTGAACTGGCCGCTTTCCATGAGCGCCTCGAGAATGGCCTGCTTCAGTGCGTCGATGCTGCGGTCGCCGGGCTCGTCGAAGCCCATGCCGTAGTACGGCTGGCCTTCACCGCCGGCGAAGCCTGACTGAAGCAGGAAATCCGCGAGCTTGTCGAGCAACGACTGGAGATCGACCGCATCGGCCATCTCCGGCGAAAACTTGCTGTAGGTATGGAAGCGCATTTGTCCGTCCTCCTCCCTCAAATATCGGCGCGGGGACGAGAAAGTGGCAGCGGTGGCGAGGGTGATCCACTCCGTATATTCGTGATCGTGCCCTCCGCCAACTCCATCAATCCATTCCGCGTCTTTCTCCGGCACCGGAATTTCCGCCTGTTCCTGATCGGCCAGACGATGTCGTTGATCGGCACGTGGATGCAGTCCATGGCGCTCGGCTGGCTCACCCTCGAGCTCACCAACAGTGCATTTCTGGTTGGTCTCGTCGCGGCGGCGTCGTCGATTCCGATTCTCGTATTCACCATGCCTGCGGGAGTCATGGTGGACCGGTCGGACAAGTTGAAGCTCGTTCGTATCGCGCAGTTTGCGTTTCTTGTGGACGCGACCGTCCTCTGGTGGCTCACGTACACCCACCGGATCACGATCGGGTCGGTGCTTGGGCTCGCGTTCATCAGTGGTCTCATTGCCGCCGTGGAGATACCCGCGCGGCAATCGATGTTCATCGACCTCGTAGGGCGCGAAGACTTGCCCGATGCGATTGCACTCAACTCGAGTGGATTCAACCTCGCGCGTGTGGTTGGCCCCGGTCTCGCTGCGGCCGTCATCGCCCGACTCGGCATCGCGTGGTGCTTCTTCCTCAACGCCGCCAGCTTCGTCCTGGTGTTGATCGGGCTCTTCCTCATTCGACTGCCGGAATGGGTCGCGCAGGCAACGAATGAGAGCCCGTGGAAAGCCGTGCGCGAGGCGCTTGCCTACATGCGGAACACTCCCAGCGTACGGGCCCTCATGATCATGGTGACGGTCTACTCCATCCTCGGCGTCCCGGTGCTCGCCATGATGCCGGTGGTCGCGCGAGAAATGTTCGGGATGGATGCGTCCGGGTATGGTTTGCTGATGTCGTGCATCGGTATCGGTGGCCTCACGGGAGCGCTCGCGCTTGCGGCGCTTGGCAATCGCGTGTCGCGCATCAAGCTGCTCATCTCGGCGTCCATCGCATGGCCACTACTGCTCTTTGCATTCTCCTTCACGCGCGTCGCGTGGCTTGCCTACGTGCTTCTGCTCGGCGTGGGCTGCACGATGATCCTGAATGGCGCGATTGCGAATGGCATGCTGCAGGGCATCGTTCCGGATGCGCTGCGCGGGCGGATGATGGCGGCTTATGGGCTCGTGGTCGTGGGCCTTTCACAGGTGGTCGGTGCGCTTGTCGCCGGCACCGTGGCCAATTCCATCGGGGTAGCGGCGTCCATTGGTGGGGCGGCCGTGCTCCAGCTCGCCTACGGAGCCTGGGCGTTCTTTCGGAGCACGGAGCTTCGCACCTTGTAGGTGGGTGACGGTTGCTACTTCAGGCCGTCGAGCATTTGCTGCGCAGCATCCTCGTGCGCCTTGAACGCGGGCGCGACCTTGGTGACGAGGTCCTTCACTTCCTGATTCTTGAGCGCCGGCATCAGCGTGGAGGTCATGGCGTCGAGCACCGCCTTGTGATAGGCGACTTCATGCGCGAGGAAGGCCTTGTCGAAGGCCTTGCCCGACAGTCGTCGGAGTGACTTCATCGCGTCGGCGTGATCCTTGGCCATGGCGAAGTCCTTCGGCGGCGTCGGTGTCACGTGGAGCTTCTTCGCCAGATCCCGTCCCTGACCTCGTACCACCGTGTGGTCGTGCACGAGCATGGCGCCGAAATTCCGTATCGCCTTCGTGGTGCCCTTTTTCTTCGCGAGCGCGCCGGTCTCGATGTCCCACGTGTTCGCGGCATCGAAGATCGCCACGATGGTGGGATCGTCGAGCTTGGCGGCCTGCGCGTGGGCAGCGCGCGGGACGGCAACGAGGGACAGCGCGAGACACGATCCTGCAACGATCAGACTGCGGTGAAATGCCGGCATGACGGACTCCTGGTGAGTGACGAGCGGGTGCGGCTCGACGTGGCCGCGTTCCTCAAGAGTGCCGTGCCGGCAACAATAAGTCAAGATTTATCTTGACTTATTATTTCCATCGTTAAGTTCTTTAGATCAGGAGGTCGCATGCGGTGGTGGGAACAGTCTCTGGGTGGAGCGGCGAAGGGACGCATCATCGGCCTGCTGCGCCGCGGGCGGCGGACCGTCGACGAGCTCGCCGAATCGTCTGGCGTGACGGACAACGCGGTGCGCGCGCAGCTACGGCTCCTGGAAGGGGCCGGAGTGGTGCGCGCCGCCGGCACGCGCCAGGGCGATGGCGCGGGCAAGCCCGCGACGGTGTACGAGATCGCCCCTGCGGCGGAGCCCGTGCTGTCGTCGGCGTATGCGCCCGTGCTCGCAGCGGTGCTTGAAACGCTCGCACAGCGACTACCGGCCGCTGAGCTGGAAGGCGTGATGCGTGAGTCTGGCAGGCGCCTGGGCGCTGCGGGCGGGCAGAAGAAACGATCGTTGGAATCGCGTGTGACCGCGGCCGCGGACGTGCTCACGGGCCTGGGCGCTGAGATCGACGTCGAGCGGATGCCCGGCGGCTACAGATTGCGTGGTTATGCCTGCCCATTGTCGGCGGTGGTGGGTGAGCACCCGATGGCCTGTCAGGTCGTCGAGGAACTGGTTGCCGAGCTGGTGGGGGCGCCCACGCGAGAGTGCTGTGATCGAACAAATGGCGCGCGCTGCCGCTTCGAGATCAAGGCGTCCTGAGTCTCCCGTCGCATGTATTCCACTTGCCTCTTCTGCAACGGCCCACTCGGCACCAACGAAGCGATCGAGCATTTTCCTGTAGGACGACGACTGGCGTTCGACGGCGCGAAGGGAAGGCTCTGGGTCGTGTGTCGCAAGTGTGAGCGGTGGAACCTCACGCCGCTCGAAGAGCGATGGGAAGCGATCGAGGAATGCGAGCGTGCGTTCAGCGCGACGCGGCTGCGTGTCTCCACCGATCATGTGGGCTTGGCGCGCCTGAAGGAGGGAGCAGAGCTCGTGCGCATCGGCGAGCCGCAGAGACCCGAGATGGCCGCGTGGCGCTATGGCGACCAATTCGGGCGAAGACGTCGCCGGAAGTACGGAATGGTGGCGGGGGGTGTCGTAATCGTCGGCGCGGCCGCCATCTCGGGCACGATGCTCGGCCTCATCGGCGTTGGCGCCATAAGCCCCGCGATGAACATCTTCCAGGCGGCGCGCGGCGTATATACGCACCGCATCATCGTGCGCGTGCCAATGCCGGGAGACACCACGATTCAGGTCCGACTTGCGGAACTCTCCAAATCGCGCCTGGGCCTCGCCGACGGGAAACTACAGCTCACAATTCCTGCGATTGCACGACGAACCGGTCCGTGGTGGCGCTTCGATACGGGTCAGGAGGAGGTGTCCATTACCGGTGATGATGCGGTGCGCGCGGCAGCAGCAGTCCTGCCCAGGTTGAATGCATCCGGTGGCTCCAGGGCCGATGTGGCGCGCGCCGTTGAATACCTCGAAGAGGCCCCGGATCACATGGGAGTATTTCGACAAGCGGCCGGAATGCAACGTACCTTGGTGCCCAATCGGTGGACGTCCAACAGGAAACCGAGCGGGATCATGTCACTGCCGTCCGCCACTCGTCTGGCACTCGAGATGGCATCACACGAGGACGCGGAGCGCCGCGCACTCGAAGGTGAGCTTCACATCCTCGAAGCCGCGTGGCGAGACGCCGAGGAAGTTGCCGGCATCGCGGACGACATGTTCCTGCCGCCGTCCATCGACGAAGGCCTCGCGCGCCTGAAGCGCTCACGCGACCAGGGAGAATAAGTGTACTCCACCTGCATCTTCTGCTCGCAGTCACTCGGCCGTAACGAGGCGATCGAGCATTTTCCCGTCGGGCGACGTCTGGCGTTTGACGCCGCGAAGGGCCGGCTGTGGGTGGTGTGCCGCAAGTGCGAGCGCTGGAACCTCACGCCGCTCGAGGAGCGGTGGGAAGCGATCGAGGAATGCGAGCGAGCATTCAGCGCGACGCGGATGCGTGTCTCCACCGATCATGTAGGCTTGGCGCGCCTGAAGGAGGGAACAGAGCTCGTTCGCATCGGCGAGCCGCAGCGCCCGGAAATGGCGGCGTGGCGCTACGGCGACCAGTTCGGCCGGCGCACGAGACGGAACGTGATGTATGGCGTTGGAGCGACCGCACTGATCTTCGGCGTCACGTGGGGCCTTCCCGTGCTGGGCATCGCTGGGCTGGGCAGCGCGGGATCGCTGCTGATGCAGGCTGGCATCCAGTGGAGACACCGCCGCTCGGTGGTCGCGCGCGTGCAAGTCACGCAGGACGACGGGAGCGTGGCGCACCTCTCACTCGCGCGCCTGCACGTGGCGAGAGCGCGACTCGCAACCCAACGCGACGGCCGTTGGATACTCGATGTCCCACACCTCGGCGGTAGCGAGCGTCTCCAGTACACTCATACGGGTCTTCGCCACCTCACCGACAGCACCGAGCTCACCGGCGACGAGGCGCAGCGCGCCGCCGCGCAGATTCTTCCGCACGTCAACACGATGGTCGGTCGTGCCAAAACCGTTCAGGATGCCGTGCGCGTGATGGAAGACGCGGGCAGCGTCGCAGCGACCTTTGCGAACGCTGCGCGTCTCAACCCACGTGCCGGCTGGAGGCTCACGAGTGGAAAGGTGATGGACGGGTCGCTGGCGGCATTGCCCGCGCCCGTGCGCCTCGCGCTCGAGATGGCGTCTCACGAGGACGCTGAGCGGCGCGCACTCGCGGGCGACCTCCAGGTGCTGGAAGAAGCGTGGCGCAGTGCCGAGGAAATCGCCGGCATCGCGGACGACCTGCTCCTTCCCGTCGACGTGGCCGATCGCCTCGCGCGCATGAAGGAACGCAAGAACGGCGACTGACCTGTTCCATCGGCGTACTTCAGCGCGCAGTCACCAGGCCGCAGGCCCTATTTCCCCCGCAACCTGGCCACCGGTCCGTCGACGCCATCGGGCAGCTGCTCGTCCGCCAGCTGGTCGTCGTCGCGAACCTCCTTCTTCAACCTGGCCAGCTCCGCCTTGAGCCTCGCCGTCAGTGCCTCCTGTCCCGGCTGGCCATAGAGATTGCGGAGCTCATGCGGATCGCGAACCAGGTCGAAAAGCTCCCACTGATCCTTCTTCCAGAAGTAAATCAGCTTGTGGGTGCGCGTCCGTACGCCGTAGTGCGCCCTGGTGTTATGGTCGCCGGGATCGTGGTAGTAGCGGTAGTACATCGACGTCCGCCACTCGGCGGGCGTCTTGCGCCGCAGCACCGGCAGCAGGCTGCGCCCCTGCATGTCGGGCGAGGGCGGCAGGCCGGCAGCATCGAGGAAGGTCGGCGCAAAGTCGACGTTGAGCGCCATCGCATTGGCGCGGGTTCTCGGCGTGATGCCGGCGGGCCAGCGGACCAGAAACGGCATCCGGATTGACTCTTCGTACATGAAGCGCTTGTCGAAGAGCCCGTGATCGCCGAGGAAGAACCCCTGGTCGCTGGTGTAGATGACGATGGTGTTTTTCGCGAGGCCGCTGCTGTCCAGATATGCCAGCACACGGCCCACGCTTTCGTCTACCGATTGTACCGTGGCGAGGTAGTCCTGCATGTAGCGTTGGTACTTCCACGCCGCGAGCGCCCGCCCTTTGAGCACGACGCTCCTGCCATTGCGAACGACCGACACCGACTCGGGCTTGATCTGGTTCCACTTCGCCAGATCCTGACCGGCAAGAACGGTCGGGGGCATCAGCTTGAGATCGCGGTTGGTCAGGTCCGCGGCGACGCGCTGCTGGTTCTCGTGCAGCGCATCGGTGCGAGTCTCATACGTGTCATTGAGCGTCGCCGGCTCCGGAATATGCCGGTCGGCGAACTCGGCGCCGTGCGCCGCGTCCGGCTCCCACGGCCGGTGCGGAGCCTTGTGGTGCATCATCAGGAAGAACGGTTTGTCCCGCGGTCGCGTCTCGAGGAAATCCAGCGCGAGGTCGGTGATCACGTCGGTGACATAGCGACCCTTGAAAGTCCTCTGACTCGATGCCGTGTAGAACACCGGGTCGTGGTAGACGCCCTGGCCCGGCAGGATCTCCCAGTGGTCGAAGCCAACCGGATCGCTGCCCAGGTGCCACTTGCCGATCATCCCGGTGTAGTAGCCTCCCTGCTGCAACAGCCGCGGCGCCGTCATGCGCGAGCTGTCGAAACGGTTGAACATCGTGACGCCGTTCACGTGCGAGTACTGGCCAGTCAGGATCGTCGCCCGGCTCGGCGTGCAGATGGAGTTGGTTGCGAAGACGTTCGTGAGAATCGCTCCTTCGCGGGCTAGCCGGTCGATGTTCGGCGTCTTGTTGACGCGCGAGCCGTAAGCGCCGATGGCATGTGCGGCGTGGTCGTCGCTCATGATGAAGATGATGTTCGGCCGCGGCGCGGTCGGCGTCGTCTGTGCGTTGGCGGTTGCGGCGTGCAGGGTCAGCGCCAGCAACGCGCAGGCATTCAGGCACTTCATTGGGGCACCTCGTGGGGAGAGAAGGTCCGCATTACGTTGTCGCGTCCAGGCCCGGCTCCGGGGTCATGCGACGCCACCGCACATGCTCGACGACCGCAAATCCCAGCGCAGACCACGCACCCTCCGCCGAGACGCTGTCTGCGACGTTGTGCAGCCGCATTTCCTCCAGGCCGCGCGCGCGTGCCCACTGCTCAGCCGCGGCCAGCAGCGCCCTCAACACCCCTCGGCGTCGCGCGTCGGGTCGCACGTACACGGACGACACATACGCGTAACGCAGGGGCATGAGCAGGGGCGAGTTGGTGGACTCCGTACACCGCAATATCCCGACGCTCTCCGCAGCCGCGCCGCGCCCGCGCGCCCGCGCGAACGACGCCAAGAATATGGAATCGCTCGGCGAGCGCAACTGCGCGTCGAAGAGCGTGCGCGCGCGCGCGCTCACGTCGGGCTGCAGCCGTCCGTAGATCGGATGGTCCGGGTACTCGCGCAGCAGCGCGAGTCGAAGCTGCATGACCGCATCGAGGTCGCGCACCGTTGCGCGACGGACGACCGCATGCGGGACCTCGCACGCGGCGACTGCCACTTCACTCGATTGCGGCTGTACGCGCAATGGCATGCCTCAGGCGGAAAGGCCTCCCCCGAAGAAGTCCTCGTTCGGGCGACGGCGTTTCCGCTCCGGCTCCGCTCGGCCATAGAGTCCACCGTCGGAACGCGAGATCTTCTTGCGCGCGACGAGCGCCTCGAGCACCAACTCGCAGGCCGCGACCGTCTGTGCCGCGTCGCCCTCCTCGGCGAGGCCCACATGGCGGACCAGCGCGATCAGCCCCGGCACGGAGTCGAACGCCGCCTGCATGCCTTCCGCCCGTTCGTCTTCCGTCAATTGCAACGCGCCGCCTTCGTCGAACCAGATGACGACGTCGTCCGTGTTCACGCCGCCGGCGCGCTCGCTGAAGGTCGCATCCGCCGCGCGCCGAATGAGCTCACGCGCGATCGCGTGTCCACCCACGAGCTCCCCTTCGTACTCCAGCTCGATCTTGCCGGTGATCGCCGGCTGCGCCGCATACACGTCGGAGATACGCGGAACGACTTCTTCCTCACCGGTGACGATGGCACGCCGCTCGGAATTCGAGACGACGTTCTCCATCACGCTGATCGGCATGCGCTGCGAAACGCCGGAGCGACGATCGATGCGCTTGTCCGTGCGCGCCTCGAACGCAATCCGCTCCACCACCTCCGCGATGAAATCCGGAACGCGCACGGGCTTCGAGCCTCGATCGACCCACGATTCCTGTTCCGTGATCTGCATTCCCAGCTCCACGGATTCCGGATAGTGCGTGATGATCTCGCTGCCGATGCGGTCCTTGAGCGGCGTGATGATCTTGCCGCGCGCCGTGTAGTCCTCGGGATTCGCGGTAAAGCAGAGCTGGACGTCGAGCGGCAGGCGCACGGGATAGCCCTTGATCTGGACATCACCCTCCTGCATCACGTTGAACAGCCCGACCTGCACCTTGCCGGCGAGATCCGACAGCTCATTCAGCGCGAAGATGCCGCGGTTCGCGCGCGGCAGCATGCCGTAGTGAATCGTGAGCTCGCTGGACAGCACGTGACCGCCACGTGCGGCACGGATGGGATCGAGGTCGCCGATCATGTCGGCAATCGTCACGTCCGGCGTCGCGAGCTTCTCCACGAAGCGGCTGTCGCGATCCACCCACGCAATGGGTGTGTCGTCGCCCGCTTCCGCCACGAGATTCTTTCCGTAGCGAGAAATGGGTGCGAATGCATTGTCGTTGACTTCACTGCCGGCGATCACCGGCATCGCCTCGTCGAGCAGGGTCACCAATGCGCGGAGGATGCGCGACTTCGCCTGGCCACGAAGGCCGAGCAGGATGAAGTTGTGACGCGAGAGCAGCGCATTGACGATCTGTGGCATGACCGTCTCCTCGTAGCCGAGCACGCCTTCGAAGAGTGGCCCTCCCGAGGCGAGGCGCTTGAGCAGGTTTTGCCGCATTTCGTCCTTGACGGAACGCAGGCGGACAACGGGCGAACCATGGGCCGAGCGCGCAAGCGCGCCGAGTGTTTCGGGGAGCGACGACAACAATTCCTCCGGCAGTCGAGTGTCTCTCGTGAATCAGTGCGGGAGCCACTTCGCACGCAAGTGGAGCGACTCGGAGCGCATTGGCGCACGACAGCCGCGCCCAAATGTGGAAATGAACGGCCGGGATCGGTACGCGAAATGCCAACGAGGCGTTCCCCGCGTCGGTCGCACCGAACCAGGATCCACACCCAGATGAAGAAATGGGCAGAAGTCGCGCTCGGAATCGTGACGGGCATCGGTGGGTTCCTCGAGATCGGCTCCGTCGCCACGACAGCACAGGCGGGAGCGGAATTCGGGGTGCAACTGGCGTGGGTGCTGCTGGTCGGCACCATCGGTCTCGCGTTCCTGATGGAGATGAGCGGCCGCTTGGCCGCGGTGAGCAAGCGGACCTACGTCGACCAGCTGCGCGAGCGTTTCGGCATCCGGTTCTTCATCGCGCCCATGCTCGCGGTGTTCGTGGTCAGCCTCCTGGTGGTGGCATCGGAAATCGGCGGCGTCTGCCTCGCATTGGAGATGGCGACCGGCATCGGCGCGCGCTGGTGGGCATTCGGCGTGGCGTTCATCGGCTGGTTGCTCCTGTGGCGCGGCACCTTCGCCATCGTGGAGCAGGGCACCGCGCTCATCGGCCTCGTGTCGCTGGCGTTTCTCGTCGCGGTGATCAAGCTGCACCCATCATGGCGCGGCATCGGCGCCGCAATGCTGCCCTCTGCACCCAGCCACGATCGTGCGCGCTACTGGTATCTCGCGGTCAGCATCATGGGGGCATCGATCAGCCCCTATCTCGCGGTCTTCTATTCCTCGGGAGCCATCGAGGACGACTGGACTCCCGAATACATCGGCGTGAACCGCGTCACCTCGGCGCTGGGGAATGTTTTTGGCGGGGGGCTCGCGGTGATGGTGCTCGTATGCGCCGCCATGGTCCTCGCGCCGCGACACATCATGGCCGACAGCTTCGCGCACCTGTCCTACACGCTCGGCACGCCGCTCGGGCGCGTGGGGACCGGGCTTTTCATCGCGACGATCTGTGCAACGTGCTTTGGCGCGACGATGGAGATCGTACTCAGCATGGCGTACCTGCTGGCCCAGGGCTTCGGCTGGTCCTGGAGCGCGAACCTCAAGCCTGTGAAAGACGCGCGGTTCACGGTTGCGTGGAGTGTCATCCTCGTTGTCGCCGCGGCAATCATCGTGGCTGGCGCCGATCCGCTCAAGCTCACCAACATCTCCATGGTCGCGACCGCGGCGAGTCTTCCACTCACGATCATTCCGCTGGTCGTCCTCATGAACGATCGCAGCGTGATGTCCAGGTACACCAACGGATGGATCGGCAATGTTGCCCTGGGGGTGCTGACCGTGATCTCGATCGTGCTCTTCGCCGTGTCGATACCGCTGCAAATGCTCGGGGGTGGCTGAGATGCAACGACTGTTGCTCAGGCACGACGTGCTCGACATGCAGCTGTGCAATGGGCAGGGTGAAAAGATCGGCCGCGTTGACGCACTCGTTCTGGAGCTTGTGGATGGACAGCCGCCCCGTGTGAAGACCATCCACGTTGGCGGCCCCGCGCGTCAGGACAGGATGGGCGCGTGGGCGCGTGTGCTCGGACGCACGCTCCGCGGCCTCACCGGCGGAAGCGAAACGGGAATCAGCGAGATTCCCTTCTCCGCGGTGCGGAAGATCGGCGACTCCATCGTCGTGGACGTCGACGAGACGACGCTTCCGTCCGAGCACATCGAACGCTGGCTGTGCGAGCGAGTGGTGCGTCGCATCCCGGGTTCCGAGGGCGACCGCAAATGAGTGTCCGCGACGTGCAACTCCACTGTCTGGTGGGACGAAAGGTGCGCGACTCCCGCGGTGCATTCGTCGGACGCATCCATGAGCTGTGCGCCGAGATCGAACAGCACGCCCACGGTAACGACTACGTCGTGCGCGAGTTCCGCCTCTGCTCGATCGGTGCACTGGAATTCCTGGGCGGCAGCCATTTCGTTCGGGAGTTCCTTGCCACGTTACACATCGTGAAGACGGACACGGTGGTCGTTCCCTGGGATCACCTCGACCTGAGTGATCCGGAGCACCCGGTGCTGAAGTCGCGTCACGCCACTTCGATTTCGACCTGATTGTCGTAGAACACCGGTCCGTTCCCCATGTCCGTGATGCGCTGCGACGTGGTCTGGTTCACGTTGGCTCCATCGGCCGCCAGCTTGGCCCACCAGATCGACGGCGCCCACGCCACGCCTTCGCGAATGCCCGCTTCCACACGCGCCTTCGCGAGGAAGGCACCGCGATCGTTCCGCACCGTTACCATCGCGCCCACCGAGATGCCGCGCCGCTCCGCGTCTGCCGGATGCAGCAGCACCTCGGGCTCGTGCGCCTGCCGCCGCAGCGAAGTGACGTTCACGAATGTGCTGTTGAGGAACGTGTGCGCTGGGGACGAAATCAGCGTGAGCGGATATCGTGCGACGAGCGCCGGATCGCGCTCGACAGACTCGTACGGCGGGATGTACGTGGGCAACGGATCGAGCCCCATCGCCTCGAGCCGCGCCGAATAGAACTCGCACTTGCCGCTCGGCGTCGGAAAGACGCCGTCAGCGTAGGGCAGGTACGGCGTCGGGACGTTGAGTCGCACCCAGCCGTGCTCGAGGAGGCCCTCCAGCGTAACGCCCTGCAGCTTCGGCGATTCGGTCGCAAGCGCCTGGCGTATCAACGCGATGTCGTCGTCGCGCATCATCGGATCCGTCATTCCCATCCGTTCGGCGAGCAACCGGAAGATCTCGCTGTTGGGCTTCGCCTCACCGATGGGTGCTATCGCTGGCCGGTTCAGCGACACGTAATGGTGGCCGTACGCGAAGTGGATGTCCCAGTGCTCGAGCTGTGTCGTTGCCGGAAGCACGATGTCCGCCCAATCCGCGGTGTCCGTCTGGAAGTGCTCGATCACGACCGTGAAGAGATCCTCGCGCGCGAGACCGCGCAGCACCGTGTTGCGGTCGGGCGCGACAGCGGCAGGATTGCTGTTGTACACGATCATCGCCTTCACCGGCGGGCCGCCTACGCCCGCGTCGGGCATCGTGAGCGCGTCGCCGAGCCTGATCATGTTGACCGTGCGTGCAGGCGGTCCGAGGTCAGGTCGCTCGAGGGCGGCCTTATTGAAGGCGAAGTTGGCCGACGTCGAAAGTTGCACGCCTCCACCAGGGCGCCTCCAGTGACCGGCGACCGCGGGCAGGCACGCGATCGTCCTCACGGCCATGCCACCGCCTGCGTGGCGCTGTAGACCATAGTTCACGCGAATGAACGCGGCCTTCGCCCGACCGAATCTTTCCGCCAGCGAGATGATGACCGCCGCATCGATTCCGGTGACCTCAGCGGTTCGCTCGGGTGTCCATTCCGCGGCGCGTTGCCGCATCGCTTCGTGGCCGAGCGTGAACCGTTCCAGATACTCCGTGTCCTCGAGGCCCTTCGCGAAGATCACATGCATCATGCCCAGCGCGAGCGCCGCGTCAGAGCCGGGCCGGATCGGCAGCCATTCGTCGCACTGTAGCGCGGTGCGGGTTCGAATGGGATCGATGCAGATGATCTTCGTGCCGCGTTCGCGCGCCTTGAGGATGAACGGCCACAGGTGCGGGTTGGCGGTGAGCGTATTGGTGCCCCAGAGCAGCACCAGGTCACTCTCGGGAACACCCTCGCCATCCGTGCCCACGTTGGCACCAACTGTCATGCGCATGCCGACCGTGCCCGCCATGGAGCAGATCGTCCGCTCGAGCCTGGATGCACCGAGGAGGTGGAAAAATCGGTGGTCCATGGATGAGCCCTGTACAAGGCCCATCGTGCCCGCGTACGAGTACGGCAGAATCGCCTGGGGTCCGTCGCTGGAGTTCGCGATGTCACGCAACCGCGTCGCGATCTCGTCGAGGGCGTCATTCCAGCTGATCGACTCGAATGTGCCACTCCCTTTCGGGCCGACGCGCCGCATCGGCGACGTGAGCCTGTCGGCGTGGTAAGTGCGCTCGACGTAGCGATTGACCTTGGCGCAGAGGAAGCCTTGCGTGACCGGATGGTCAGGGTCGCCGGCGACCCGAATTGCCCGTCCATTCTCGACGGTAATCAGCATCGCGCACGTATCGGGACAATCGTGCGGGCAGGCGCCGCGAACGACGCCGTCGGTCGCTCGCGCGAATTCGCTGGAAAAACTCTGCATACTCATGAATGAGTGGGCCAAAGACCCGTCGAAGCTACCATGGTCGCTCCCGAGGAACCACACTGCTGTTTGTCAGGCGCCCCCCTGCGATAGCTAAGTCAATGCCTGACAACGTGTTCCGTGAGGTGGATTGCGCCGAGGGCGCAGGTCGTGCGAAGAGTGCCCGGAAAGAATGAGCAGAACGAAAGTGCAAATTGTCGGTCGGAGGCACGAAGCTGTTGTGGCGCTTTCACTTGGCGCCATCAAGTTAGCTCTTGACAGGAGCCCCCGAAAATCTAAGTTTCACGCCGCATGAAGCCGGGCACCGAGGTGCGCGGACCAACGCGTCATTCACTGAACCTTTTGAGGAGATCCACATGAAGCGCCTGGCCCTTGTCGCAGTCGTGCTCGTCGCCGCCTGCAGCACGAAGGAAACCCCCAAGGCTGATACCACCGCTCCGGCGATGGCACCGGCACCCGCACCTGCAATGGCGTCCGATTCGATGGCGAAGATGGCCGATTCTGCAAGCGCTGCCATGAAGATGGATACCGCCAAGGCGAAGATGGACACCGCGGCCAAGAAGGTTGATGAGGCCAAGGGCGCCATGAAGGACGCCGGCAAGAAGATGAAGCCGTAAGGCTCGGTTTCCTCGAAGTAATTACGGGGCGGCACACTTCGGTGTGCCGCCCCGTTCTTCATCTCAGCGGCCGGCTGCGGCACTCCACGCGAACGCATCCGGTACGCCGTCCGCGGGCCGCACCTGCGGATCCCATCCCAGCTCGTTGCGCGCCCGCTCCGACGTGAAGGGATTGCTCCGCCCAAGGAAGTCGACCGCCGAGAACGAAATCGCCTGCGCTCGACTACCCGGAACGGCGCTCGCAATGCGCCGCACGGCACGCTCAGCGGTCTTCGCCAGGCCATACGGCATGCGGAGCATCCGGACGCGGATACCGAGGCCCTTGGACGCAAGCCGGAAGAACTCGGCCGCGGTGCAGTCGAAGTCGTTCGCGAGATTGTACGCACGTCCGCGCGCGAGATCGTTCATGGCCGCTCGCACCATGCCATCGGCCACGCTCTCGGCGTGGACGATCGCGAGCGTCGTGCTGCCGTCGCCGATGACAGGCGCGAATCCCGTGCGCATCAGTCGCGCGATCCGTGGCACGAACTGGCGGTCGTACCGCCCATAGATGACGTCCGGACGCACGGCGGTGGCCCAGATCTGCCCCAGTCGACAGGCCTCCATCACGATCGCCTCGCTCTCCCGCTTCGACCGCGCGTAAAAATCGCCGTCGGCCAATGGCGCGAGGGAAGATGTCTCGTCTGTTAGTACGCCATCGCGATACCGGCCAGTGCCACCGTAGACCGCGACGCTACTGACGTGTACCAGTCTTGCGCCCGAAGTCATTGCCGCCGCGACCGCGTTGCGAGTGCCATCCACATTCGGCCGCCGGAACGCTTCCCATCCGCCACTCGGCGTCACTGCAGCCGCGGTGTGCAAGATGACCTCACGGCCCGCAGCGGCCGCCGAGAATGCACGTTCGTCGAGGACATCGCCGAGCACGAGCTCGACGTCGAGTTCACGGAGGAGCGCAGCAGCGCCGAGATCTCGAACGAGTGCCCGAACCGACCAGCCGTCGCGATGCAGCCGTTCAACGACGTGTCGCCCGACCTGCCCGGTAGCGCCGGTGACCAGCGCCGTGGGCACGATCAGGCGGCCGCGAACGGCAGCGCGCTGACCTCGACGGCCTGCTCGGCCAACGGCTGGCCGGGTTGGGCCGCGGCCCACCGTGCGATGAGCGAAGTGCCCGGCTCCACTTCGCGGCGAATCATCGCCAGCGCAATGCCGCCGAGTCTCGGCGAGCGAACGGAGGAGCGGACCTCGCCCACCTGAAGGCCGTTCTGGTCGTGGAGCGTGGCGCCAGGCGGCGGAGCGTCGAGCGCCGAGCTGCGAATGCCGCGCAAGTGCTTGTTGACGTGCCCGCGAAAATGCAGGCGCGCGACCGTCTCCTGTCCGACGTAGCAGCCTTTCGTGTACGAGATTGCGTGGAGCTCGTCGAAGTTGGCTTCCTGCGGAATGGTGGTGTCGTCCATATCGATGCCCCACTCAGGCCGTCCGGCTTCCACCCGCGCGATTTCCCACGCCTCCAGTCCCGCAGGCACTGCGCCGGCCTCGACCCCGCGCGTCCACAGGTCGTCGAAGAGTGGCGCGGGCGCGATCAACTCGAAGCCTTCCATGCCGAGGTCGGGAGAGCTGATGACCAGCACTGTCTGTCCGCCGACGTCTACCGTTGCGTGAGCGTACGGCGGCAGCGCGGTGAGCGCCGGCGACTGCACGTTGGTGAGTGCCGCAACGACGTGGCGCGCATTGGTGCCGAACACGCCGAGAACTCGCAATGTGGTGCTCTCGTCCACGTGCGGCGCGAGGCGGGGATTGATGAACTTTCGCACCATCGCGGCCCATGCGGCGGACGCGCGCGGTGGTGCGTCGACGAGCACGCTGCCCTCCTCGATGAAGATGCGCACGTCGGCGACGATCTTTCCCTTGGCCGTGAGGGCGGCAGCGTAGCAGCCCTGCCCGGGAACGAGGCCGGCGACGTCGTTCGTGACGAGGCCGGCTACCATCTCCGCCGCCTTGTCGCCCTTCACGCGAATGCGACCGCGATGACTCCGGTCGAAGAGTGCCGCGTTGGCGTGGAGCGATTCGTATTCGACCGCGACGCTGCCGTAGGCGAGCACAACATTCTGCCCGCCGACATCGGCACGCGTTGCCGTGAGCGCATTGCCGCTATTCACCGAGAGTGCTCCGCGGCGGCGATTCCTGCGATGAGGGACAGCGCGGACATCGTCAGGTCCTCGAGCGTGTCGACGGCACCATCCGCGTCGAGCCCAACGTGAGCCGGCGCGGCCAGTGCGATCGTTCGCAGCCCTGCCGACCGTGCCGACCGGAGCATCGCCGCTGACGATGCGATCGCGACACTGCGGTCCGGTCGAGAGGCGCGGCGCTTCGCGAGTTGTGCGAGGGCGGCGATGAATGGAGCGGGCGAAGGAGGCGGTTGCAGCTCATCGCTCGCGCTGACAATCGTGGACACCGTGATGTCGAGACCCGCCAGGCGGAGGGCGAACTCGGTTTCCGATCGACTCGCTTGCGTAACGATCGCGATCCGTGAGGTTACCTGCGCATTCGACAGCATCTCGTGCGCGCCCCTCTTCAGGATGAACCCTTTCCCGAGTCGTTCCGCAAACGCGCGCGACGCCCGCGCGGCGACCAGGCCCGCAAGCACCGGGTCACGCGTGCCGAGGATGGAGAGTGCGCGGCGCACACCGGTGTCGGCAGATGCGCCCTCGCAGCACCGCGCGCAATCAGCGTCGCTGAGTGTGAGGCCTTCGTCCTGCAGCGCACGCTGCAATGCCGACTCGCGCATGGAAACGGTGTCGGCGAGGCAGCCCTCCCAATCAAGCAGAAGCGCGTCTGGCATGGGTGTTAAGTAAAGCTGGTGGCCGAGTGGGCGCTACGGCTGACCCATCAACGCCGCATACGACGCATCGAGCAGTTCAACGGGGTGAATCGTTCGCGCACTCATCCGTGCCTGAAGCATCCCAGCGCCGATCTGCATCATGCAGCCCGGGTTTCCCGTCGCGACGTATGTCGCGCCAGTGTCTGCGATGTTTCGCAGCTTCGGAGCCAGCACGCCGTCGCTCGTATCCGGCTCGATGAGGTTATAGATGCCGGCGCTTCCGCAGCAATGCTCACTACCCTGCAGGGGAACGAGTGAGAGCTGAGGAATGGCGGCGAGCACCTGAAGCGGTGGCGCCGCGACGCGCTGCGCATGCAGGAGGTGACAGGGCGCGTCGTACGTCACCTTCACCGGAAGCGGACCGCCTGGGCGAGGACCCGCCACCGCGAGCAACTCGCTCACGTCGCGCACGCGCGACGCCATGTCCACCGCACGATCGTGCCACTCGGGATCGCGCGCGAGAACGTCGCCGTATTCCTTCATGATCGCGCCGCACCCGGCCGCGTTCACCGCAATGAACTCGGCGCCACTTGCCTCGAACGCCGCGATGTTCGCCCTTGCGAGCGCGCGTGCAGTCTCCGCGTCTCCCGCATGCGCATGGAGTGCGCCGCAGCAGCCCTGTTGAGGAGCCGTGACGATTGCGTAGTCGTTGTGCGCCAACGTGCGTTCGGTCGCGCGATTCGTTGCCGCGAAGAGTCCTTCCATGACACAACCCGTGAGCAGCGCCACCGTCCCCCGCGATGCGTCCGAATGCGTCTCATAGTTCTCCATGTGGAGCGACGAACGAGTGGAGTCGAGCATAGCCATCGCGAAGCCGAGCCGGCCTGGCGCGCGCGCGAACAAGCGCGAGAGGCGCATCGCCCGCGCGACCCGCCCACCGAGCATTGCCAGCCGCACGAGCGACTTTCGCGCGAACACGAACAGGATGGCGCGCGCCATCGGCGCATTGGGTTGTTCCGCCGTCAACGTCGCACGCGTCGCCTCGAGCAGGTGACCATACGGCACGCCGGATGGACACGCCGTTTCACAGGCGCGGCAACCGAGGCAGCGGTCGATGTGCGTGCGCACGTCGGGGTCGTCTACGGGAACGCTCCCGTCCACCAACGCCTTCATCAGCACGAGGCGACCGCGGGGGCTGTCGTTCTCGTCCTCCAGCACGAGGTACGTGGGGCATGCCTGCAGGCAGAAGCCGCAATGCACGCAGGCGTCGAGTGCCGCGCTCGCATCGCCGAGCGGCGATCCGGGAATCGCACAGGCGATCGGTAAGTCGGCAGTTGTGCTCATGTTTCCTGTACACTGCGGTTCATCACGCGATCCGGGTCGAAGGCCTGGCGTACGCGTCCGGCAAGCGCGGCCGAGTCGAGCTCGCGCGAAACCACGGACCAGAGCGACGCCGGCATGCGCTCGCCGACGATCGTGGCGGTCGACCCCAATGCAACGAGCGAAGCGCTGAGTGCGGTGAACGCCACGTGGTCGTGCGATGCTGGAATGACGCATCGCACCACGCCGCGCGACAGCGTCGCATGCGCAAAGCCTCCAAGCTCCTCGGCCAGCGGCGCAATCTGCGCAAAGAGTATCCCGATCCTTGACGGAAGTGTGCTGGCGCGAAACACAATTGCCCCAGGCGGCTCCTGCGTGCGCAATCGTTGCCAGGCATCCACTGATGTTTCCCGCACTTCGCCGACGGAGGCCACCGAATCGCGCGCCGCGCGCACGAACGCCGCGTTCCCTCCCAGGCGGACGAGCAGTTGCGCGTCACCGTCCCCGCCGATTGCTCGGGCCAGCGACGGCGAGAGGAGCTCCGCAGCGAGTGGGCGGTATTCGCTCTCCCGCGTCCATCTCCATGCGGCTGTCGCCATCGCCTCGACATTGGAGCCAGCCACTCGAGCAAAGAGCGTAAGATCCTCCTCCGGCCGTGCGCGCAACCGAACGGTCATCTCTGTTAGCGCGCCGAGCGTGCCCCACGAGCCGGTGACGAGGCGAACGAGATCAAAACCCGCGACGTTCTTCACGACTCGTCCGCCCGCGCGAACCACGTCGCCCACGCCAGTGACGAATTCGCATCCAAGGACGTGATCGCGCGGCGTGCCGTACGCCGATGCCAGCGGTCCCCATGAACCGGTGGCGACCGTTGCGCCGATCGTCCCCGCGCTCGAGCCATATGGATCCAGGGTGAGCCACTGTCCTTTCGCAGCCGTGACACTCTCGATCTCGGCAAGCGAGGTGGCGGCACGCGCGGTGAGCGTGAGATCCCCGGGTTCATAGGAGACGATCCCGGACAACTCACTGAGTTCCAGACGTCGTGCGTCCAAGTGTGGTCGTCCGGCATCGAGCCAGTGTCCGCCCGCGGCAATGCGGATCGGCGCGGACCTCGCTCGCGCCTCACGCACCTGCTCCGCGATCGCTGTCACACCGCTTGCAATGGCCGACTCGGTCATGCCCGACTCGCGCGCGCAACTGGCGAGGCAAGCCATTCGCGGCAGCTGTGCACCGGTACGACCTTGGCCGGATTCGAGCGTCGCTCCGGGTCAAACGCCGAACGGAGGGCGCACATTGCGGTGAGCGTGTTCTCCGTGAACAGGGCATCCATGTAGGGAAGCTTGTCCAGCCCCACACCGTGCTCGCCGGTGATGGTGCCACCCGCGGCGATGCAGACGTGCATGATGGCGCTCATCGCCGCGTGGACGCGCTCCGACTCTTCCGCATCACTGGCGTCGTAGCCGATGTTGGGGTGCAGGTTGCCGTCGCCGGCATGGAAAACGTTACACACCTTCACGCGATACTCGGCACAGATGCGATGGATGTCGGCGAGAACGGCAGGCAACTTCGTCCGTGGCACGACAGCATCCTGCACGACCAGGTTCGCCGAGATGCGGCCAAGTGCCCCCGCTGCCTTCTTGCGTCCCTGCCAGAGTCGGGCGCGATCGGCGGGATCGGTAGCGACCCGCACGCCGCGCGCACCCGCCGCGGTACACAGGCTCGACACGCGCGCGACGTCGTCGTCCAATCCGGCGCCGGGCCCGTCCACCTCGATCAGCAGAATGGCCGCCGCATCGATGGGATATCCGGCAGCGTAGATCGATGCCTCCACGACCTGGATGACGGCGCTGTCCATCATCTCCAGCGCCGCGGGGACGATGCCCGCCGCAATGATCGCTGAAACCGCGTGCGCCGCCGCATCGACGGACATGAAGTCCGCCAGCAGCGTGCGGATCGACAGCGGATTGCGCTCCAGCTTGATGGTCGCGTCGAGAACAATACCGAAGCAACCCTCGGAGCCGATGAACGCTCCAAGAAGATCTAGTCCCTCTGCTTCGCCCTCAGGACTGCCGAGCCGCACCACCGCACCACTCGGCAACAGCACCGTGAGAGCGAGCACGTGGTTCAACGTGACGCCATACTTGAGGCAGTGCGGCCCACCCGCATTCTCGGCGACGTTGCCACCGATGGTGCACGCACTCTGGCTCGACGGATCGGGTGCGTAGTGAAGTCCGTAGGCCGACGCAGCCGCGGTGAGCGTGGAGTTGACCACGCCCGGCTCGACGACCGCACGGGCATTGTCACCGTCGAGCGAGATGATCCGCTTCAGACGATGAAGCCCCAGGAGCACGACGTTCTCGGCGAGTGCGCCGCCGGAGAGTCCGGTGCCCGCACCACGTGCGACGAAGGCCGTCCCCGTCTCCGCCAGCAATCGCACAACCGCGATGGTCTCGTCGCGCGTTCCGGGAAACACCGCCAACGATGGCTGGCACTGATAACCCGGAAGTCCGTCGGATTCGTACGACCGGAGCTCGCTCGGACGATCGAGTACGCGCCGAGCGCCCACGATCGACGCCAGGCGAGCACCGAGCGTATCGGTCACGGGCATACGACCTGGATGGCGTCGCGCTCGAGCTTGTACTGAAGCGGGGTGCCAAGCCGAACAAGTTCGCCATCGACCGAGATGGTGCTGCTCCGGCGCACGGTGATGGAGCAGTGATCCACGATAAAGCTGTCCAGCTCGGGTGAGCGTGCCGCCGACTTTACGCCTCGCGCGACAGCGCTGAGACCGAGTGAGAGCACCCGGCCGGCCGATCGGCCGCGCACCACCATCACGTGCAGGCCTCTCCGTCCGTCAGACACTCGCTTGCCGAGCGTGGGGAGCTGCAACTCGCGCTCGCCCACACCGATGAACACCACGGGCGTTCGGTATACCCGCCTCTTGCCGTCGACTTCGATCTCAACGGCGAGGAGGCGTAGTTGAAACAGGATGCGCAATGCCGCCAAGGCCGAGGCGATGCGGTATCCAAAGCGTTTCTCGAGGTACTCGCGCGTGCGCACGAAATGGACATATGCGCCCACGCTGCTCGTATTGAGGAAGAGCCGGCCATTCACCATGCCAACGTCAGCGGCGCGCACAGCGCCGCTCGCGGCGAGTTGCAATGCCTCGGCCGCGTCGGGGGGGATGCCAAGATCGGTCGTGAAGTGATTGAGGGTTCCGCCAGGGAGTATCGCGAGCTCGCAGTCAGTTTCCAGCAGCGCAGTCGCCGCGGTGCCGATTGTTCCATCGCCACCCGAGACGAGGATGCGTTTAGCGCCGGCGTGCAGGCTCGACGCGATGGCGTCGGCGAGCTTCTCGGGCGCCACTTCGCGTACGTCAAACCCATCGGCCTTGGAGAGCGCTTCGCGCGAGGCATCCGCCGAGCCAGCCAGCGGGTTGATGAACGCTGGAATTTTCTGTTGCAACGCGGTCATTGTGCGTCGGTGCGAGGTGACCGGCGACCAAGTTCACCGAGCCAGTGCATCAGTCCCCGTTTTTCCTTCGAGGGCGCGAGTCCTACCGTCGCCTTGCGATCAAGCTTGCCCCATCCGACCAGTCGTCCACTCAACGCCGCGGTGAACGACTGCACCACGACCCAGTACATCACCTGCCGATAGGCAAACCGCTGCAGGAAGATGAGCCAGGTGAGCTGCTTGTCTTCTTCCGGTTCCATGAGGAATGCGAGGACGGCCGCGAGCCAGTCAACGATGAGGAAGACGGCGTAGTACGCGAATACTTTTTCCAGGTCAACGAGCGCATAGGTCAGCCGGTCATCGACACTGTGGGTAGAGGCATTGATGTACACCGACGCGATGCTGTAGAGGAACATCAGGTCGGCCACGGGGGAGATGGCCGGCAGGAGCAGTTGAAACAGGAAGACGTTCGGCAGCGCGATCCAGCCGAGGGAGCCGTACTTGTTCCGGAAGAAAGCGCCGCGATGCTTCCACGTGCACTGGAGCGTGCCGAACGACCAGCGGAAGCGCTGCTTGGCGAGTCCGCGCAACGTATCGGGTGCTTCTGTGTAGGCGACGGCGCCGTCCGCATAGGCGACGGAGTAACCGGCGCGACGCATGTCCAGGGTGAGATCCTGATCCTCGGCCAGGGTGTCCTCCTTGAAGCCACCCACTTCGAGTACGACAGAACGGCGCCACGCGCCAACGGCACCTGGTACGACCGTGATGCAGTCGAGGAGTGCAAAGGCGCGCCGGTCGAGATTCTGGCTCGTGACGTACTCGAGTGCCTGCCAGCGCGTAACGAGGTTGATGCGATTGCCGACCTTCGCATTCCCGGCGACCGCAGCCACCTTCGGATCCTCCAGGGGAAGGACCAGTTCCGCTACGGTGTCGTCAGCGAAGATGGTGTCCGCATCCAGGCCGATGACGATCTCGTGACGCGCCCGCGCGATCCCGAAATTCAGTGCGCTGGCCTTTCCGCCGTTCTCCTTGCGGAAGATCGTGACTTGCGGGTGCGACCCATACGCCTCCTCGCAGATGATCGTCGTGTCGTCCGCCGATCCGTCGTCCACCACGACGAGCTCGAGATCGCCGGCGTACGCCTGGTTGAGGAGCGACGAGATGGTCTGGATGATGACCTTCTCCTCGTTGTACGCCGGGATGATGACGCTTACCCCGGGGGTATAGGACGTTGGTGCCCCGCGGGTCTGGTGCCGACGCAACCGCTGAATGATCGCGAGCAGCCCGATGATCGCGAGGCGCGCCATGCCCAGCACGACGGCCACCGTAAAGATCCAGAACATGGACGTCTCCACGGAACCGAGCAGCAGAAATCCTGCGCGACGCAGGAGGCGCGTCGCCTCGCTCGACGGCGGTAGCGTCGGCATCGCGTCTTCCCGCGTGATGCCCGCCAGGTCGCTCACCAGCACGATCGTGTCGCCGCGCGCGCGCAGTGAGTCGATCAGCGGACCGAGCGCCGCGACTGTGTTGTGCCGATCACCGCCGGCATCGTGCAGCAGCACCACGTTGCGTGCCGAATCCTGTGCCAGCGCGTTGATGTCGTTCGGCAGCGCACGCCGTGTGAGCACGAGCTTGATGATGGAATCCGCGGGAAGCTCCTTCCAGTCTTCGCCATCCACATGCAGGCCGATCGTCCAGTAGTTGCGGCGCGACGCGATGCCCACCGGCACCAGCTCGGGCGCCGTCGACGGCTCGGCGTCTCCGAAGTAGGGCGGCCGGAAGAAGGCGACGCGGCGGTTCAGCACCGCCTCGATCAGCGACGAGGTGGCATCGATCTCGATGCGAGCGCGCCGCTCCGTGGTGAGCGCCAGGTTCGGATGCGAATACGTATGATTGCCGATCTCGTGGCCTTCATCGTAGATCCGCTGCAACAGCCGCTGGTGCGTATCGACGTTCTGGCCCACGACGAAGAACGTCGCCTTCACGCCCCGTGAACGCAGCGTGTCGAGGATCTGCGGCGTCCATCGCGCGTCCGGTCCATCGTCGAACGTGAGCGCGACACGGTGCGCGTTTCGCGCTTGCCCGCCGGTGCGTGACAGCACGTACGGAATGGGCACCTTCACCAGCGTCTCGTTGGTGATCAGCCCCGAATGTGCATCGACGGAGATGTTACGCTTGCCATTGCTCGGGAAATAGGTGATCTGGAGGATTTCACCCGTTCCATCGAACTCCGGGTCGTAGCTTGGCTCCATGTCGCGCAACGAATCGGGCGACTGCAGCGACCCATCCGTCTTGATGATGTTCCAGAGCGACGGATCCTCGCCGCCGAGATGCCAGATGGCATGTCCGGCAACGCCGAGGGCGCGACCCACCAGCATTTCATTGTAGGCCGTGGCCGCGTCGAGATACCAGACCACGTGGTCCGTGGAATCCGGCGTCGTCCACTGCATGTACGGATTCATCGTGGTCGGATCGAACCGCGGACGCGGCTGTGCCGGCCCACGTGCCGCTGCCATCGTTTCCTGGAAGGAGAACGACTCCGCCCGATGCAGCGCGACGGCCTCGGCGTCATTCCAGTCATAGCCATACGCGCCGATCATCAGGATCAGCTTCGACGCCGGAACGAGCCGCGCGAAGCGTTGCGCCTCCGCCAGGTAAAAACTCTGGCTGGCGATGGGACCAGGCTCTCCGCCCGCATAGTGTTCGTCGAAGAGCATGGGAAACAGCTTGTCGTTCACCAGGCCCGCGCGCTGCACGTACGCGTCTGGATCGCCCGCGGCGATTGCCTGCGTCGCGAGCTTTCCCATCGAGTGCATCGTATCGTGAAGCTGCTTCGCGAAGTCGAGGACTTGAGCCTGCAGTGCGGGGTCGAAGTTCTCGAGGTCCAAGGTCGTGCCGGCCAATCCATACGTTGCGACAGCGGCACGCAGCTGGCGAAGCGCGTTTTGTTTCGCGATGGGATTCGACAGGAATCTGCGAACCACGGCGGGATCGAACGTGCCGGACGCAGAGTCGCGCCCCGGCTCCACGACGAAGTTCGTGATCATCAGGAACAGCGACGGGCGCGTTTCCACCGGACGCGAGTTCAGCAGCTCGATGACCTGCGGCTTGATGCGCAGGAGCAGCGAGTCCGCGTTGCGCGGGAAGAATCCCCACTCGCCGATCACCCAATCGATCTTGTCGTAGTTGCGCTGGAGCGACGCAAACGAGTTGTCGGCCCAGTTCACGTAGAAGCCGGCGACAATCTCGTCAGTCCGGGGCTGGCGTGTTCCCGTGCCGACGTTGAGCGCGGGAATGGCTTCAGGGCGGCGCGACGTGGGTGTGCCATACTGCTTCATCGCCGCGGCCAGCTTTCGCCGGTAGGCAGTCCGCAGGCGGTCGACCTTCGTGAACCGCCCCGGCTTGCCGACCGTCGCGTGCGCGATGGTCTGGTTGTTCGCTGTCGCCAGCGGAAGCTCTGGCGGCATGGACGGCGACAGCACAATCGACCCGATCAGGACCAGTGCGAGGACGGTGGTGAGCACGCCAACGGCGAGTGCCAGGCGTCGTATCCGGCGCCAGCGCTTTCCGCTGTAATCAATGAAGATCGGTGAGTGGCGGCTGCGATCGGCCATGCAGTGGCGCGGCGTGATGCTTCGCGGCTCGCGCGCACGGCGCAGCCTACACTAAGCTACCACGCGCTCCGCATCCGCGCCCTCGACAACGCCCGTAATTTTGTCGTCCAGCACGCGCAGATCGAATGGCTTCTGGAGGACGGGACACAAGAATTTCCCGGCATGGGGAGATCCGAAACGACCACCCCGATGCGGTCCACCCAACTCGTGGATGCGCGCGGAAATGTGGCTGGCAC
>JALYVY010000369.1 GCA_030852985.1 Gemmatimonadota bacterium
CAGCGCCACCATGCGCCGCGCGACGTTCGGCCTTTTCCTTCGCGCGCTTCCGCTCCTCCGCCTTGCGAGCACGGATCTCGGCGATGCGCTCGGCGATTGGGACTTCGAATCGCTGCTTGGGCTTGCTCGCGTAATCGAAGCCGGACACCACGACGCGCGGCAGCCGCTTGCTGATCGAGCGCTCGATCGCAGCGAGGTCGGATTCTTCCTCAGGTGATACGAACGTGAAGGCATCACCGGTTGCATCCGCGCGAGCGGTCCGGCCAACACGGTGGATGTAATCCTCCGGCAGGTGCGGCACGTCGAAGTTCACCACGTGCTCCAACTGCTCGACGTCGATTCCGCGTGCGACGATGTCCGTGGCGACGAGGCACTTGTACCGGCCCGTCCTGAAACCGTCGAGCGCCTCCGTGCGTTGCGCCTGCGACCGATTGCCGTGAATCTTGGCGTTCGGCACCCCTTCATTGGTGAGGTAATCAGCGAGGCGGTTGGCGCGGTGCTTCGTCCGCGTGAACACAATGACGCTCCCGATGTCACCCCGTCGCATCAGCTCCACGAACAGCGCTGGCTTCAACTCCTCCTTCACGGCATATACCGCCTGCCGGATGCCGATGGCGGGCGCCGACTTCCGCTCGAGATTGATGGTGGCCGGATTGTGGAGCAACTCGCGAGTGAGCGCCACGATCGGCGCCGGCATCGTCGCGGAGAAGAAGAGCGTTTGGCGCTTCGCGGGGATGTGCTTGAGCACGCGCTTGATGTCGGGCAGAAAGCCCATGTCGAGCATGCGATCCGCCTCATCCAGTACGAGGACTTCCAGCCCGCTCAACTTGGCGTACGGTTGCTTGAAGTGATCGAGGAGACGGCCCGGCGTCGCAATGATGACGTCGACGCCATTACGGAACGCATGCTCCTGCGGCCCCATGCCCACGCCGCCGAATACGGCAGCACCAGAGAGCGGTGTGTGGACCGCCAACTGCTTGAGATGCTCTTCAATCTGGGCCGCCAGCTCGCGCGTGGGCGTCAGGACGAGGGCGCGAGTCGTGCCGCGCGGCTTGGCGATGAGCCGGTTGAGGATCGGCAGCAGGAATGCCGCCGTCTTGCCGCTGCCGGTCATGGCGCAGGCGAGCAGATCGCGTCCTTCAAGAGCGGGCGGAATGGCCTGCTCCTGAATGGGCGTTGCGCGTGTGAAGCCGAGCTCCCGAGTTCCCTTGATGAGGTCGGGGTGCAGCTTGAATCCTGCGAAAGGCATTTGATCGGGACCGAGTTGGAACAGCCGGTGAATCCTCGTAACCTAGCCGACTGGCCCTATGCGTGTCACAGGACGGAGTATCGGCACGTGTCAGTGGAATCACCTGCTTTGTGCATTTGCTTCGCTCGCGTCCGAGACTTTCCGACGTTCAGGTCCGATGATTCGGTCCGATGGTTGCGTCCGATGTCCAGATCCGATGTCCGCCTTTTCCGTGCGTCCGCCAACTGTCGTCGCAGTTGTCCGATCGGCAATGTCGGCCGGAAGGAGCTACATCAACACTGCAACGTCATACAGCGCATGGGTCCATGCTGTTATCCCGAATCCGCGGAGGAGGTAGAGCGCGCTGAAGGCCAATCCCGCGAGCGTGCGGAAGACGAACGACTGCAGCCGAAGCGGCTCGCCGAACGCTCCGATGTAGTGAAACGTGGAGAAGAGCAGCGCCCCGATCACCGTGGCGAGTGCCCCGGCACCGCCGCGCCCCAGGCCCAGCAACCGAAAACCGTTCGCCAGTAGCGCAACAATCAAGACGCGGAATAACAGCTCCTCGTAGAGTCCCGCGCCGATCGACAGCGTGAGCCGTTCGAGCGGCGTGCCATTCAGTCCGCCGCCGGCCGCGAGCGAGCGCCACGGACCGAGGAGCTGCATCGTCGCCATGCCGACCACCAAACCGAATACGAGCGAAAGTGCCGCGGACTCGGCGAACATGGTCGCGAAGATGCGAGGTTTCACCGGTCGATTCGACCGATCGCGCCGGATCAGCCAAAGCGAAACTCCGATCACGAGGGCCATGAAGACAAGTGGTCCGCGGGAACCCAGAAGCCATGTGAACAGCCCGGTGAGCACGACGTCCGCGCCATTGCGAATGACGCTTCCCTGTGCGCGTACTGGCGACACCGCTTCCAGGAACTCGTAAAAGAGGAGCAACGGCAAGGCGAAAAGCAGGCTGTACCGATGGGATCGGCTTGCCTGCCAGTACGACTGCGGTTCGCCGATGCTGGGTGCGGGAGTCACTATCGGATTCGGGGGAGGCCGGAATGTGTTCTAAGACGGGGACGCGAAGCGCTTGCGTCCGGGAACTCTACGTGACAATTTAGGTAGGAGATTCTGTTCGCCCGCGCGAAAAACCCGAAACGAAGGAGGTGATCAATTGTCCAGTCAGCCTCGGACCAGCAAGATCACCGTAACCCGTTAACTTTCAACGGTTTACGCGGATCGGCGGTCTTGCGGTCCGGTTCATTGTCGAACGATTGTCTCTAACGGGTTAATTCGGCGACAGTGAGGAGAGCGGCAGATGCCAATTGGCAGCTGCCGCTCTTTTTTTCGACTCCACCTTCAGCTCACCACCCCGCACGCGCGCTAAGAACGTCCGGTGCTACCGAAGCCGCCGACTCGCTCTGTCGTCCGCGTTACGCCGCCTTCGGTGAAGGACAGTGGGAGATACCATGCGAATACGACCTGCGCGATACGCTCGCCATGCGCGATTCGTCGCGCAACGGGCGCATCATTTCGCACGATGACCATCCACTCTTCGGCGTAGTCCGCGTCCACCGTGCCGGGTGCATTCGGGACGGTGAGTGCGTTCCTGAAAGCCTGACCGCTGCGCGGGCGGATCTGCGCCTCAACGCCTTGTGGCAGGCGCGTCCGGAATCCGAGCGGAATGAGTGCCATTTCACCCGGTGCCAGCGAGACGCCCCACGCGTCGCCCTCAGTGCTCGCGGCCACATCGCGCTGCGATAGCCCATCCGAGCATTTCACGACGCGGCCGCGCAGGTACGCGCGAAGGTCATAGCCCGCGGAGCCTGCAGTGGCCCTCGATGGAACGACGACGTCGTCGTGCAGCCGTTCGTAGCGCACTTCATCAGCCGAAACGAATTCAGCTCCGGTCGAGTCCGGCATCTGTTTTCCGCAATTGCGAGTGAACCGACAAAACTAT
>JALYVY010000160.1 GCA_030852985.1 Gemmatimonadota bacterium
GACCTGGACGTCGGATGCGCCGAGCGCTTTCCGATATCCAAGTCCGATGTCCGCATTTTTCCGTTCGTCCGCCAACTGTCGTCGTTTATCAGTTTTTTAGCTGACAGACCGTGTAGTTTTGCCCCGCTGACCGCTTGGTGACCCTCCGGCGACCGACCCCGAAGAGATTGGATGCATCACCACCCTCCAATCCCCACGGCCATGCTCGCATCAATGCAACCGGTTGTCACTCAGGGCGTTATCTACACGTCCCCAGCTTCCGCGCGCCACTGGAACGCCCCCCGCCCCAGCCCCGCCCTCATGTGGGCGCTCGGCATCGTCAACCGGTGGCTGCTCTTCGGGTTGCCCATCCTGCGACGCATCCCGCTCGTGCGCGATCTCCCTGTTGTGCACGGCTATTTCTGGTTGCGGTCCATCGACCTGCCCGCCGTCGACCGCGCCACGCTCCTGTCCGCCGTCAATTCCGAGACGGTCGCCTTCCTCGGACCCAACCATCCCGAGTTCGGCGCGGACTGGCTGGTCGACAAGGAGATCTCGACCATCGTCGCGCCGCGCATGGCGAGTTGGGCCGACCGCGGCATCGTCGCCGCCGCGCCGCAATTCTGGGGGATGAACAACCTTGTCGCCAACGACGGCGGCGAGGACGCGAAGGAATATTCCGTTGCATGGGCCGGTCGGGGCGAAGGCGTACTCCTCCACCCCGAAGGCTCCGTTCGGTGGACGAACGACGCCGTACAGACGCTCTATCCTGGCATCGCGCAGATGGCGCTGAAGGCGGCCGACCGCTTTGACGCGCCAGTCAACATCGTCCCGATCGTGTGGAAGTATCGCTTCGTCGGCGACATCAGCGCAGCGCTCCTGCGCGAGATGCGGATCATCGAACGGGCACTCCGTCTCCCCATTGGCGACCGTTCCTCCGTCGCGAGCCACTTCCATTCGCTGCAGGTCAATGTGCTCGAGCGACAGATGCGCCAGTTTGGCTACGAGGAAGCTGCGACGTCTCGTGACTTCTTCGAGCGACAGTTGACCTTCCGGAGGTCACTCGTCGACCAACTCGAAGCGCGATACGCCACCGAATCAACGAACGATCTCGACAAGCGCGTTGCACGCCTGACGAGCGCAATCCGGCGCATGCTTTCGCAGTCGAAGTCGGACTCAGGAGTTGACGTCGCCGAACGTCGCACGCGGCTAAAGCAGGATCTCGCGATGGCGGAGGAAGCGAAAAGGCTCGGCGAATTCAGCGCCGACGTTTACGGAACAGCGACGCTCACGCAGGAGCAGGTGTCCGAGAGCCTCAAGCGGATCCGCGATCGCCTGATGCGCAGTGGATGGCGGAACGCGCTCGCCAACATGTTGCCTCGGCCGCTCGGTCCGCGCGTCGTGCACGTGGCCGTGCCCAAGCCGCTCCGCGTGATGAAACACGAGGCCTCATCACTCGGCGACTACGAGCGTCGTCTCCTCGTGCTGGCGCGGATGCGCATGCAGCGCGCGCTCGACGACATCAACGTGCGCATTGCGCCTGAGGTGGGCCGGTTCGCGCACCCGAATCCTTTCAGCGAGAGGCGATGACGCGGTCCTGCATGAGCGTCGGCGCGGTGTCACCGCAGCAACCACTCAGGGAATGAGTGCCTTTGGCGGCCGTGCCGGCTTCGAACCGTTCATTCGCGGACGCGGTCCGTTCCCTACTTCGACCACGACATCCTTCAGGTAGTTCGCAATTCGCGCGTAGTGCGGATAGTCGATGTACTCCGGCTCGTCCGACCGCTGATGGTAGTCGCCATGCAGCCCGGTGAAGAAGAACGCGATCGGCACGCCCTGACGAGCGTAGTTGTAGTGATCGCTGCGCCCGTAGATGTTGTTATAGCCCGACCATGTCATGGTCGAGTCGTACTGATAGTCGAACGCGAGTGGCCTCGCCTGCTTCTTGTTCACCGCGGCGACTGTTTCGCCGAGGTCCTTCGAGTCGAAGAACGATCCAACCACACCGACGTAATCAGGCCCGCCGCCCGGGAGATCCTCGGCACGTCCGCGGCCGATCATGTCGATGTTGATCTGCGCGACGACGGAGTCGATCGGTACGGTGGGATTCGCGGTGAAGAATGCTGAGCCCACGAGGCCCGCTTCCTCGCCCGTGTGCCACACGAACAGCGTCGAGCGCTTCGGCTTCACCCTCATCGCCTGGATGGCTTCCGCGATCTCCAGCACGCCCATGGAGCCGGAGCCGTCGTCGTCGGCGCCGTTGCTGATGGAATCCATGCGCGCCTTCGGGATCCTGCGGCGAATGCTGTCCATGTTGACGCGGATCGTCCCGAGTTGATCCGGTGTCAGGGCGATCATCTTGTTTGCGAGCAGCATGCGATTTCGGATGTCGTTGAACGCCTTGAGCGAATCCTTGTCGACCGCGGCTGCTGTCATGCCGATGTGATCGTTGTGCGCACCGATCGCGACGTACTCATTCTTGAGCACCGGGTCACTGCCCGGAATGACGGCGACCACGTTGCGCGCCCACTCGGTCGGCTCCTCGATGTAGTCGAGCGATGCGGTGACGGTTCCGCCGGTGTTGCCGGGGTTCAAGCCGTCGATTGAGCGTCGCGTGAACAAACGCGCGGCAGCATCACGCGTGATGTGGATGGTCGCCTGCGGCGCGAGGGCGGCGAGTTGAGCGCGGAGTGAATCGACGGCAGTCATGGGTGCACCGCCACCACGCCCGCCCCTTCCGCCGCCGTTCGTTGACGCGACAGTCGGGACATTGAACGCGGCGCGCTGAGCGGGTGTCAGCGCGTCGAGGTCGACCGTGGCGACGGCGACGGCGTCGGGAAAGCGCGGAGCGGCAAAGCCGAATCCGCCGCGACCACCTCCAGCGATCGGGGCGCCAGCGGCCCGCGGAGGCGCGGGCAACAATACCACCAACTTGCCCGCCGCCTGTGCCGCCGGGATCTCGTGCAGCGTGTCGCCGGTGACGCCGCCGAAGATGACCTCCGCATTGGCGATCGGGCGAGGTGCACGCACGCCTGGAACAGCAACCCAGTCCTGCATCCACGTGAGCGGATTTCCATTTACGGTGAGCCGCGAATGGTTGGTAAAACGCTTCGTATGATAGGGCAGCACCTGGAAGTAGGTGCCGTTGTCTCCCGCGGGAAGGAGGCCGAGTCGCTTGACCTCGTTCGCGATCATCTGCGTGCCCTTCATGTTACCGACTCGGCCGACCTGACGCCCTTGCATGGAATCGTCGGCGAACTGGTAGAGCCGGATGCGCAGGTCGCGCTCCGTAATGGCGGCCGTCGTTGGTGCCGGTCGTACTGTGGCCGGATTTCCATAGCGATTCAGGGCGCCACTCTGCGCGAGAGCGGCGCTGGAGGTGACGGCCGAGAGAATCAGGGATGGAAACAGGATGGAGCGGACCTTCGTCATGCGAATTCCTCGTATCTGATGGCAGCGTGCGTTACGACAAGAATACGCAGTGGGCGTAATGGTGGTTGGAGGATGTCCTGGAGGTATCGCGACAGCTCTTACTTGCTTGGCGCTGCGCCTCGACGTGTTCGTCGACGGTCTGGAAGGGTGCGGTCATGGCCGCAGCCGGGCGGCGCGTTACGTGGTTGGATTCACCCCGATCACCTCGCCAACGTTCTCGCCTGCTTCGCCTTTCGTCAACCAGTCGAGCGCCTGCTCCGGCGTATCGAACAGCCGCATTGGGCGACGGGCAAGACGCGCCACCTTGTCGGCCAGAAAGCGCTTCATCCCACTCACCCCGATCAACGCATGCCGACGAACGTAGGGATCCGTCAGCGCGGAGCTTTCCTTGAACAGGTTGACGACCGCCGACGACGCGACCGTCTCGCGGAGATCGATGAGCACCAGCACCGAACCCTTCGGCTCACGCTGGATCTCCGCGTCCGCCTCCGCCACCTCGGCGCGCAAGCCCTCCACGTCAAGCTTGAAATTGGCGTAGTCGAGATGCAGCACCGCCACACCATGCCACCGGATCCAACGCGACTTGAGCATGCAGGAAATCTACAAAGTCGTGCCCAGATGCCCACCTCCCGGGCAATACCCGGTCATTCCGCCGCTTTTCGCCTCGGGCTCTTTGGGCCGGACACTTCTCTGCCGAGCGCAGACCAACGCGCCGATTGCTTGAGATTCCCCAACTTGCCAAAAGCCTGTGCGATCAACCGCGCATCATCTGATGATCGCACATGGCGCTGAAGCATCGACCGCTCCAGCGCCGCAATGCACTCGCGATATCGCCCAGCCTCATAAAGCCCGCGACCGATGCTGCTCCACGCCTCGGCGTCGGTTAATCCGGCGACGAGCGCATCCTCCCACCGCGCCACCGCCTTTGCCGCCGATGGCACGACGTCGATCGTGATCACCTCGTCGTTCGCGGCACTGCGCACCTGGGCGAGTGAAGTATGTGGACCGGCCCCCACGGCGACGAATGCCATCACCAGGCGAACGAACCTCATGGAAATGGCCGCGGGCGTGGCCACGGCCATGGCCACGGGTTGAAGGAGTTGTTCCCCGCCAGTCCGCGCACCGCGGCTTCGCGCACCGAGGCATCGCTCGACGTAAGCAACTCGGTCAGCGACTCCTCCGACCTTCCACCGGACTTTATCATCGCGCGAATGAGCGCCCGCCGAACCTCGTTGCTCTTCTCGTTCTTCAGCGCGTCGCGGATGGCGCCGAGTGCAGCAGGATCGCCGATCTGTCCGAGCGCCCATGCGGCCTTGAGGCGTGCGTCGTCGCTGTCGTCCATCAGCACCTTTAACAGTCCGTGCGGTGCTTTGCCCCCATCACCGCGCAGTTGACCAATTCCCCATGCCGCCGTTCCACGAACGCGCGGACTCTTGTCGCCTTCTGCCGCCGCGCCAAGCGCCTCCGCCGAGCTCCGATCGCCAAGCTCGGCGAGCGCCCACGCCGCGGTCTCGCGAACGTCGTCGTCGGCGTCCTTGCGCAGTGCGGTCGCGATGGCTGAAGAGGCACTGCGTCCGCGTGAGTTGCCGAGCGCCCAGACGATCATCTCGCGCACGCGCGGGTCGCGCTCCTTGTCGAGCGCAGTGGCCATCGCGCCCACTGCTTGACGTGCCTCCTTCTGCCCGAGCGCCCATGCCGCCACACGTCGCACGCGCGGAGACTCGTCCGTTTGAAGCACGTGCATCAGGGCATCGACAGAGCTCGTCGAATCGATATGACCCGCGGCGACGACCGCTGCTTCACGCACCTTGGCATCCTGGTCGCGGAACATGCCGACGAGTGGTGCGAGCGCGCGACCGTTGTCGATGCGGCCAAGCGCCCACGCTGAGTTGGCGCGGACGTTGGGCGTGGCATCGCGCAGTGCACTCAGCAGCGCATCGAGCGCGTTCGTGGACTGCGACAGTCCGAGTCCCAGTGAAGCCACCTCACGCATCGCCGCATCCGGCGACGCGAGCCGCGTCAGGAGCGCGCTCGCGACGGTCTCGTTGCGCTGCCCGCCGAGCAGGCGCACGCTGAGCTCGCGCACGCATGCGTCCGTGGATGCGAGACCATTCAGCAGACGCTCGTTGTCCGCTGCGGAAAACTGCGAGCTACTGCGGCTCCGGTAGTCATCATCCCGATCACGGAGACTCGGCGCCTCGCCGAGCGGGGTGAATGGGGCATCGCTTCGATCGAACCACCCTCCATTGCGCACCGACTGCGCCGCGAGCGCGCAGATCATCGGCGGCGCGCCGTTCGCTGCCGCGAGCAGTGCGCCGACATCCAACGTTGCAACCGCTCCGCCGAGTGTGTCGTTCGTTCCAGCGGCTGCTTCTGCGCCGCTCATGCAAGCGAGCATCGTTGCGGTGAGGACTCCAAGTATCCGTTGCATGATTGCTCCGTTGGCGATGCCCATGTGGACCGGGCGTAAGGGTGAAAAATCAGCACTAAGTCGGCAAAGAACGGGCGCATTGCGGCGCCCAGTCCTCTCGCTCAGGGGAACGGTCGGGGATTCGGCCAGGGCCATGGCCACGGACCTGCGGCACGACCGCCGGCAAGTGCGCGCACCGCCATGCCCTTGATGCGTGGATCGGGCGACTCGAGCAAACCCTTCAGCGCGTCGACGGACTGTTCGCCAAGCACCGCCAGCGAGCGAATCATCGCGAGCTGGACGTTGGCGTCCTGTTCCACCTTGAGTGCACTCTCGATGGCCGGCGCCGTCGACACATCCTCGATGTTGTAGAGGGCCCAGGCGACAACCCGGCGCGTGCGGGCATCCTTGTCCCGCAGCGCCGCGACGAGTTGCTTCGGCGCCTGCTTCGGCGAAATGTTGCCGATCGACCACGCGGCACGCTGACGGATTTCGTAGGAAGGATCCGCGAGCGCGGCTGACAGC
Source organism: Gemmatimonadota bacterium (assembly GCA_030852985.1). Lineage (GTDB taxonomy): Bacteria > Gemmatimonadota > Gemmatimonadetes > Gemmatimonadales > Gemmatimonadaceae > AG11. Next base: position 6,347 of record JALYVY010000160.1, read on the forward strand.
GCGTCCACCGCGGCGCCGTCATCGTGCTCGCCAAGCGCCCACGCCGTGGTGACGCGCACCCTCTCCTCGGCATCGCCCTTGAGCGCGGCGATCAACGCATCCGTTGCCACTGCCTGGTGATTGCTCTCGCCGAGTGCCCACGCGGCCATCTCGCGCACATGCCAGTCGGTGTCGTGACGCAGCGCGCCCGCGAGGGCTTCGCTCGCCACCGGCGTCTCCGCGTATTCCTGAAGTCCCCAAGCAGCGATGCGGCGCAGTGATGCACTGGTGTCGCTCTTGAGAACGCGGGCAAGAAGCATCGCCCGGTCGTCCCCGCCCTTGCTCCCCTTGGCGCCCTTGAAACCCTTGGTGTCGAGTCCGAGCGCTTGAAGCGCGGACGCGGCAGCGCTGATCCCGACCTGTGCGCCCGCCGCTGAGAGTGCGTTCACGGAGGACGCAAGCAATGACTCTGGGTCTGAATCGAACCTCTCAGCCGAGGTGCCTTGCGACGTCGATTGTGACATCGCTTGCGACGTCGACATGGAGGTCCGCATCGACTGCGCGAATGAAGTGCGTTTCGACACCACCCCCGGCACGCCGGAGTCGGGATAGGCTGGAGCCTGGATGCGGAGCGGTGCATCGCTCAGCGCGGGAGCCTCAACTGCGGCGGGCGCTGCAACGATTTGCGGACGCGGCGCGGCGACGGCGACGGCGGCTTCTGCCGTGCGTGCAACTGGTGCGATGGCGCCCACGGTGATCGAGATCAACGCCAACGCCGCAATGAGTGCGGCGGACTGACGACGACTCGGCGTCGAATGCCTGAGGTCTGGATCGAGTATGGCGAGCATACGTCCTTCGAACTCCTTGCGCCGCGCCATCGCGAGCGCCACGAGGGGAGTGGAATCGCCGCGCACCGAGGTCACGATGTCGAGCAGGTGCTCCGCGTAATCGGTTGCGCGGGTTCCGCAGGCGAGTGCCAGATCGTCGCAGGCGCGCTCGCTCTCGGAGCGAAGGCGCTTGGCGGCGGTCCAGACGAGTGGGTGAAACCAGTAGACAGCACAGGCCAGACGGCCGAGGGTATGGCCGAGGAGGTCGTGGCGACGAACGTGCGCGAGCTCGTGGAGGAGCACGGCGCGACGACGGTCGAGCGTCCAGCTCTCGGATTCCGCGGGAAGCACGATGGTGGGCCTCATGATGCCGCAGGCGAACGGCATCTTCGCCTCGGTGCTCTGGAGGAGACGCGGCGCGTCGTCGAGCCCGATGCGATCGGCGATCTCGAACAGGGGCGTCATCCAGTCAGCCGAGTCGAGCGGCCGCGCGTTGCGCACGATGCGGCGCACGCTCATGCCGGCCCATGCAAGGCTCAACAGGATCGCGACGACCACTGCTCCCCAGACGGCCACGACCAGCGAGATGCTGCTCCAGCCGAGTCGTGGAAACGTCGTTGTTGCGCGCGCGATTTTCGTTCGGTTGGCGAGTTGTGACGCGTTGATCGAGGATCCGTCTGGCGTCGCGAGGATCGCGACACCGCTCGAAGAGATTATCGTCGCCTGGCCATCATTCAGCGGGACGGGAGGAAGTTGTATGCGAGGAGCATCCCCCATGGAAACGTTGAAGTCGTACGACGTCGCGGGGAGCACGGCAACGCGGAGCGGCGACCACGCAGTCAGTGCCGGCACGAGCAACAGTCCGCCGAGCGTGACGAGCCACACGAGGTGCCGCGCGGTTGCCGACGTGCGCTGCATCGCGATCGTGATACCGAGTGCGGCCACGAGAATGACGGTCGCCTTGATGAGCAGCAGGAGAAGGGAGGCGGTCATCGCACTATCTCCCGTTCTTCCGCGCGTTGCGGATGGAGGCGCGCAGCCGCTCGATCTCCTCGGCCTTCATGTCGACGTCGGTCATCCGCAGGAGCGCAGTGACGGCCTGCTCGGGTGAGCCGGCGAAGTAGGTCCGCACGACATGCGCGAGGACGTCGTCGCGGGCTTCTTCGGTGTCCTGTGCGGGATAGTAGACGTAGCGCGGCCCGTCTTCCTTGTAGCGGATGAGGTGCTTCTCGCCGAGGATGCGGAGGACGGAGCGCACGGCGGAGTACGTCGGCGGATCCGGCAGCTCCGCCATGATCTCGGCGACGGTCCCCTCGGCGCGTCGGTGGAGGATGTCCATGACCTGCCGTTCGCGGCGGGAGAGTGCGTTGGGTTTGGTCTTGTCGGTCATGAGCGGCGTGGAGAGGGGCTGCTGATTTTTCAGCTGTGCTGATAATTCAACAATGCGACTGGGATGTCAAGTCCCGCTTCTGGGAAGTCGAGGCAGGGACTTTTCCGACATCCAGGTCCGAACTCCGATTTTTCTGTTTTGTCCGCCAACTGTCGTCGCTCTTCACGCTGTTCAGGGAACTGCGGAACCGCGACGACAGTTGGCGGAAAAAACGGAAAGAACGGATATCAGACCTGGACGTCGGATAGAGCATTCCTGACGCCAGCGGCGAGCCACTTTCCCATCCACCGCGTAGCTTCTCTCGCCATGTCGCCGATCAAGGCCATCCTCGTCGCATTGCTCGCTGCCACGCCGCTATCGGCGCAGCACGCCCCCCCAATCGCCATAACCGGCGTCACGATCGTCGATCCCTCGGTGGCCGCCTCCAGGCAGGCAGGAATGACGGACCAGACCATCCTGATCCGCAACGGGATCATCGAGGCGGTCGGCCCATCGATCGTCATTCCGCGCGGTACCAGGCAGATCGACGGGCGTGGCAAGTTCGTCATCCCCGGCCTCTGGGACGCGCACGTCCACTTCATGAACACCGGCCCCAGCGCACTGCCCCGCTACGTCGCACTCGGCGTCACCAGCGTGCGCGAGATGGGCGGCTACATCGACAGCACTCGCGCCTGGCAGGCGCGGATGCGCGCCGGAAGGCTTGTCGGGCCGAGGATTCTTACGCCGGGTCCGATTCTCGAAGCGCCACGTTATCTCGCGAGCGTGCGCGAACGCAGCGTGCGCGATCCACGCATCAGTCAGCGTGTGCTACCGTTTCGGCTTTCCGTTGGAACCGCGGCGGATGCACGCAAGGCCGTCGACTCGCTGGTGAAGCTGCACGTCGACTTCGTGAAGGTCCGCACCGAGGAGTCGCCCGAAGCGTACTTCGCCATCCTGCACGAGGCGCGTCTTGCAGGACTCAAGGTGGCCGGCCATGCACCGTACGTGGTGTCTGTCACCGTCGCCGTCGATTCCGGCCAGCGGGACATCGAACACGCCCTCGCGCCACCACTGTCGCGGCTTCCCGCCGAAGCGCGCGATTCCGTTTATCTCGAGTTCGCGAAGTGGGGAACGTGGTACACGCCGACGCTGGTCGCCACGCGCGTGTCCGGTCTCACCGCCGATTCGGCGAAGCGCGGCATCTTCAGCGAAGCCGCCATTCGCGACGACGAGCGGCAGTCGTTCGCATCGCAGTGGTTGCTCGACTGGTGGAGCATGCAGGTGCAGGAACGCATCGCGGACACGAGTGCCGCTACCAATACGAATTTCGCCCGTGAGCTCTATGCCTCCAGCGTCGCCGACGTGCGGCGCATGCACGAGCTTGGCGTGCTGTTGCTCGCCGGCACCGATGCGGGTTCCGTCCTCGTATATCCGGGGTTTGCCCTGCACGAGGAGCTGCGCCTGCTCGTGGAGGATGTGGGTCTCACACCACTCGAGGCACTGTGGAGCGCCACGGTCGGCCCGGCGCGATTCGCTGGTCTCGACGCGACGCTCGGGAGCATCGCGACCGGCAAGATTGCCGATCTCGTGCTGCTCGACGCAAACCCACTCGAAAACATTCGCAATACCCGTCGCGTGTCCGCCGTCGTTCAGGGCGGCCATTTTTACGCCCGCAAGGATCTCGACGCCCTGTTGGATATGGCGCGTCGAAAGAGCACCGTTCCTCGAAAGAGTTCTTGACGAACGACACAGGCACGTCGGTCCAACAGGTAATCGCGCAACTTATGGATGACACCGCAAGACTCATCGAAGCCCTCAGGACCAACGACCCCGCCACCGCCGATT